>JAYTNK010000335.1:0-2698 GCA_043748375.1 Cytophagales bacterium | reverse complement strand
TACATCGAAATCAACGTGGCAGAATTGCAAAAAGCCAATGCACAATATGTGGTTTTCACTTGCAATGCCTACAGCAATGGTTCAATAACGCCTAACCTTGTATTGGGTTGGATGAGTAGCCAACACCCTATGAAAATATCGGGTTCGGGCGTAGCGTATGACCCTTCGTGTGTGCAACACCAAGTGCGTATCACGAATAGTTTGGCAAAAGGTATGGTCTTTGGCGTATTGGAAGTGCAAACACGTGAAATTATTTGGCTTGAAATGCCTTTTGATGGACAAATCGTACAGAACTTAGATACCAAAAACGTAGAGGGTATGTTGCGTAAATTAGACGCAAAACTAAGTATCGGGGCGTTATTGAAAATCAAAGCGGAGGCGCAGAAATTGCAAATCTTGCCTACCGCAGAAGGTGCAGACGAAGCCTATACCCGCGCTTGGGCTATCAATTCAGCCGCAGTTACAAAACTTTTGGTGGATTAACTTAAAACTCCAAACAAGGCTCTTGAAAAAGGGCTTTGTTTTGGTTTTATTTGGAAATATTTTTTTATGACAATTTTTTATACCTTTATATTATGGATTTAATAAGCAAAAAAACTAGGAATGCCTTTGAAGATTATTTTGTTGAGGCATCTACTACCAAAGAGATACAACGTTATTTTGATGAAGAAGATATACCATTGTATCCATATCAAGTATCAACAACATCAGGTGAAAGACGCTCACTTGTTGAAAAATACTACCAACTCATTAATTGGCAAGATAAACAGCATATAAAAAAAATTATAGCAGTTTTTAGCAGTTTTCTAACGACTATTAAAAATAGTGTTCACTATGATACAAATAGACAAGCAGGTTTTGATAAAGTCATTTCCTGTTTAGAAAAAGACGGTTATTCATTTGATGGTATTAAAATATATGCTAAAAATCAATCATTGGATTTAGAATCAATTGAAAATGCAACAAATCTGTTAGACAAAGACCACTTTCAGGAATATGTTGAGCGAATAAAAAGCTCTATAGAAAATGACCCTGCGCTTGCTATTGGCTCAACTAAAGAATTGGTAGAATCAACCTTGAAAACTATTATAACCAAACTTGGAGAGGAAGTTGATAGCAACGCTGACATACCCAAATTGCTAAAAATTGCTCAAAGATTATTGGATTTATTACCAGATAATGTAGATGAGGCAAAAAAAGGAGCAGATATTATAAAAGTATTACTTAGCAATTTAGGTCAGGTTGTTATAAAAATAGCAGAACTTAGAAATTTGTATGGCACAGGTCATGGAAAGGAGAATAAACGCAAAGGTTTGACACCGCGCCATGCTAAATTAGTGGTAAATGCGGGTATCACTCTATGCACATTTTTGCTTGAAACACTTGATTTAAAAATGGAAGAGTAACACCCCCATAGTGTTAAGTTTGCAACTTAACACTTTTAGCATTGTGGTCTGAGATTGCTACGCCAAAGGCTAAACAACCACACGAAAAACACTTTGCCCACGTAGGCAAGGTGTTTTTTTTCTGCCTTTTCAGCGTTTTTTGACACCTGAAAAACTGCGCTAAGTTTTACTTTTCATGTGTCGAAAAATGAATGAGGCGTTTTTTGAGTTTAGAACATCTGAAAAGGCGAAAGACCTTGCAATTTTTCTGAATGACCACTATATTTTTCATTCCTAAATACAAAAAGAGCGTACCTTTGCATCTATGATTTATCAAACCAATTTCGTGTTTCCACACCAAGAGTCATTTTATAGAGGCAAAGTTCGGGATGTTTATACTTTTGCGGACTGTTTGCTGATGATAGCCACAGACCGTATTTCGGCATTTGATGTAATATTGCCCCAACAAATTCCTCACAAAGGGCAAGTTCTCAATCAATTATCTATGTTCTTCATGCAGGCTACGGCTGAAGAGGTGC
This sequence comes from Cytophagales bacterium, assembly GCA_043748375.1. Classification (GTDB taxonomy): domain Bacteria; phylum Bacteroidota; class Bacteroidia; order Cytophagales; family Microscillaceae; genus RDXI01. Next base: position 774 of record JAYTNK010000335.1, on the reverse strand, counting down.
CAAATTGGTTAATAGCTTCACCCGATGCAAACGTGGCTGTCGGGTTGCGTTGCGAGCCGTTGCCTATCGAGATGGTTATTCGCGGTTATTTGGTAGGCAGTGCTTGGCGTGCTTATGCAAACGGACAACGCAATTTTAATGGCTATATATTGCCTGATGGCTTGCGCGAAAATGACCGCCTTGCCTACCCCATTATCACGCCCACCACTAAAGCTCCGCAAGGAAGCCATGATGAAGACATTACTACAGACGCAATTTTAGCCCAAAAATTGGTAACGCCCGAATGGTATGAGCAAGCCGAAAGTTATACGCGTACACTTTTCCGAATGGGTACAGCCATAGCAGAAAAAAATGGGCTGATAATGGCTGATACTAAATATGAGTTTGGCGTACACGCAGGCAAGTTGTATCTTATCGATGAAATTCATACGCCTGATTCAGCGCGTTATTTTAATCTTGCAGGCTTCGATGAGATACAAGCAAGAGGCGACCGCCAACCACAACGTTCTAAAGAAATGGTTCGCCAATGGTTAATAGCCCATAATTTTCAAGGGCGAACAGGGGAGGTTATACCCGTGATGAGTGCGGAATGGATAGCAGAAGTTCGTGGCGAATACATTAGTTTGTACGAACAAATTACAAACAAAGCGTTTGAACCCGCAAATCCTGCCGATAGATTGGTTATTTTAGAAGAAAATATAAGCACTTATCTTTCGTTAAAATAGTTTCAAAAAATAATTGTCTGACGATTTTTGTGGAGAATATATGGATAAA
>JAYTNK010000334.1:0-2476 GCA_043748375.1 Cytophagales bacterium | reverse complement strand
ATACTTTCAAAAATTCAATACCCTCTACAAAAACAATGGGCGAATAAGAGAACTTGCCATCAAAATCAAGTTGTTTCAAACGATAATAGCCATCATTCGGATTACTGACTGCTAACCGATAACTACTCACTGAAGTACTGTTTCCGCGCCCTTCAATGAAAGCAATGGTTTTAAATGTTTGGGCGTTATCAAAAACTTGTATTTCAAAACCTTTATTACTCACTTCAGACGCAGTCGCCCAAGTAAGTTTAACTTCTTCAGTCTTTTCGCCAGCCTTTTCTATCCGCTCACCATTAAAATTTACGAGTGTAATAGGCAAGGGTGAACTTGGAGAACCTATGATAAACTCGCTAAATGAATCCATAGCAAGGGTATTAAAAACAATTTGCTTTGTGGTATTGCTGGCACTAAAGGCACTACCTTCGTTTGTCCACCCACCCCCTAAATTGGTACCACGTTTATAGAGTTTAAGGTTGGCGGGTGTAGTTTCGTCAGTATTGGTGATGAGGTTGTGCGCAGGAATTTGGAAAGTAAGGCTATTGAAATTTAAGCTTGTTATGTTTGTGCCAAAGTTTCGGACTACCCAATAACAAGACGTAGTATTGGGGCTTGCGTTGGTATTTTGGTAAGGTGTTTCACTTACAATTTGTGTAATCACTAACTCGCCTGCAGGCACTGTAGTATTAAAATCTATCTCCATTTGGGTGGTAGCAAGGGCTACTTCTGCTCCTGCAGTAGAGACGGGTATAGATACGATTTTGCTCAAGCCCTTGCCTACCGATAGACTTGATTCTATCCTGCTTGCTCCGTTAAGGAGTGTACCATGAAAGCCTGATACAGCGTCTATAGCAACACCTTCCGTTTCATTGAATTGATAATAAGCGACTAAACCACTTTCTACCCCTGAAAGCGTGAGGTGCATATTTTCGCGGATTTGGGTTTGCGTGCGGGCTGTATTCCATATACGTACTTCGTCTATGTTTCCTTGCCACAACTCACCTATCAAAGGCGTGTCATAACTGCCTATGTTAAAGTTGGCGGTATTGGTCATATCGCTTACAACACCTGTGTTGATGAGGGTATTGGTTTGTAACACGCCATCTACATAAATATTCACATTGCCCGAACCAAGGTGCGAAAAAGCCACATGATGCCACTTACCGTCTGCCACATTATCGTTTCCCGTTATGTAATGCGTACTGATTGGGTAATCATCTATAAAATACACTTGCACTTGCCCATTTTCTGTTTGCCAGCCCCAACCTTTATAAGCAGGCGCGGGATTTATTTTGCTACATATTTGAGGATAGCCTGCTGAAAAAGTAGTTTTTACCCAAGCCTCACACGAAAATACGGCTGTATATTGAAAGCCTAACACATCTCCGCAAGCGACAACATCATTTAAGCCGTCAAAGTCCATCATATTGCCACGTTTTGTATCAGGAATAGCGTTTATTTTGTAGCCCTGAATAGCAAAAGTATAAGGGTTTTCGTCTGAATCGTCATTCGAGATACTGACTGTGGCAGTTTTCAAAGCATTTGCGCCTGTAGGCAAGAACTTTACTGTAAAAGTAACAGCACCTCCTGTGGCGATGATGTTGCTACTTGGCTGACCAGTAACACTGAAGTTTGAACTACCTGAAAGCGTTACATAATTGGGGGCAGTGCCTGTTAGTGTGAGATTGCCTGCACCTGTATTTTGTATGGTATAGGTAAGCGTCTTGCCTATCACATCTGTAACACCAAAGTCTGTATTGTCTGTTGTGCTGGGGGTTACATCTCCACTTGTGATGTTTTGGGAGTTGGATTCGAGATTGATTTCTTGCGCCTTTCCGCTCATCATGCAAGCAAGAAACAACATCAGACTCAATAGGTGGGACATCCGCCTATTGGTTAGCTTGCCTGCGGTAGGCAAGGTGTAGGTAGGATTTGTTTTATAAAGCGAATCCATATAGCCATCATGTTAATATTGTTGAAAGGTACACCTTTATTTTTGTATAGGCAAAAAATGAGCCACTTTTTTCGCAAAAAAACCTTGCCTGTAGTGGGCAAGGCTTGATTTAAGATTGGGTTTAGTAGGCTATTTGCTGAGCATGTATAGTGTCAAGTGGTGGCTTAGTTATCCGCACAATAGCCTCTATGAGCATTTATCAAGCAAAAGCTGTTAAATGCTCAATTCTCAATGATTACTTTCGTTACTCTGTTCTTGCCTGCCACTGTGGTATGCAAGAAGTACATACCCGCAGGCAAGTTCGTTTTCACTTCAGTTTGTATGCCACGCCAAACCTCTACGCCTTGAGCGTTCAGCAGGCGAGCAGGCAAGTCGAGTTTGTCCGCCGTTGTTTGTGTCCCACAAACGACTTTGAACGTGCCATTATTCGGATTAGGATATACTTTCAAAAATTCAATACCCTCTACAAAAACAATGGGCGAATAAGAGAACTTGCCATCAAAATCAAGTTGTTTCAAACGATAA
>JAYTNK010000333.1:0-1741 GCA_043748375.1 Cytophagales bacterium | reverse complement strand
AGACCTCTTCATTTTGAGCGGTATTACCATATTCGAGTGCTTTTTGGGCGGTGGCGAGTGCTTGTGCATTATTCCCACTGACATAATAATTAGCGGCAAGGTAATTATGTATATTGGCAAGCTCGCCTGCGTTACCGCCCTTTTCTCGGATAGCAAGTGCTTCAGTAAAATAGTTTTTAGCTTGTTTAAAATCCCCTAAATTAGCATAACAAACGCCTGTATTAGTCAGCATAGTAGCTTTATCTTGCCCTATTGTAGTTTTCTGTCCATTTTTATTCACACTTAGAGCTTCATTAAAACTTTGCAAGGATTTTTCTTTGTTTCCTATGCGTTTATACAAGTATCCGAGATTATTATAAGTGCTTGTTAATCCCTCTGTATCTTGGCGTTTTATTTGAATAGCGAGCGCGTTATTATAATAGTTAATGGATTCATTGTCTTGGTTATTTAGTTTCGAGAGATTCGCCAATGATTGCAGGCTACGTAACTGCCCTACTTCATCTTGTTGTTTTGCATAAAAGTCCAACAATTTTTGATAGGTTTGGGTAGCATTTTTATAATCTTTTAGTTCTGAATAAGAGTAGGCAAGTCCACGCAATAGCAGAGGGACTTGGCGCGTATTTCCTTCATTTTTGGCTATTTGTATGGCTTTTTCTAAATATTCAGCTGCTTTTTTATGGGCATTTTGTTTTTGATAGGCGACACCTATTTGGCTATACAACCCAATTAGTTCAGAATCGTTTTTGACCACGTTTATCTTACCCAAGAGTTCTTTTACATCTTGAGCAAAAACAGGCAGGCAAGCAATAAATAACCACAAGCAAAGATTTATACGAAGCGTGAAAATAGGGCGAGATTTAAACATACGTGAAACATTTAGCCAAATATACACTTTTTTTCGAATATCCAAAAAAAAACGCTTTTTTTTTGCGCGTTTTCTTTTTACTCAAGAAAACAGCTTTTTCTATATGCTTTAAGCAAACTTAAATCCAAGAATGTAATTTTGACATTTATATAAAGCAGATAACACCTATAAAGGGCTAAACGACTAATTTGCCGTTCAAAAAGAAAATGCGTATAAATAGGTTTGTTTTTGCACAAATAAAAAGTATCTTTGCTGTATGAAGCCTATATTCCTCTCTATCCAAGCCTTTGGCGCGTTTCTTACCAAACAGGAGATTGACTTTCAACAGTTTAACTCGCTATTTCTTATCCACGGACCCACAGGGGCAGGCAAGACCACCATCTTTGATGCTATGTGCTACAGTTTATACGGCAAAACCACCAGCGGACGCGAAAATATGCGTTCTGACTATGCAGAAGAGAAAATTGAAACTAAAATAGAGTTTGTCTTCTCTATAGGTTTGCAAGCACACAAAGTTACGCGTACTATCAGGCTGATGGGCAAGGTAGAGAAAAAAGAAGACACAAAACAAACATACGAACAAGGTGTTTGGAAAAACAACGTCTTTACGGCTGATAAAGAGCCACTTACCAAGATAACAGATATAAAAGAGAAAATAGAACAAGTTTTAGGCTTCACTGAAGCGCAATTCAAACAAATTATTGTATTGCCACAAGGCAACTTTCAGGAATTTCTGCGCTCAAAAAGCACCGAAAAAACAGAAGTGTTACAAAAACTTTTTAACGCACATATCTACCAACAAATTCGCGAAAAATTAGAAGAACAAGGAAAAGAATATACAAAAAAGCAAACCGAACTCAACAATAAAATAGATAC
>JAYTNK010000332.1:0-1679 GCA_043748375.1 Cytophagales bacterium | reverse complement strand
CCAACTAACGCCTTTCAATTATACGGGGCTAAGTATGCAAGCACTATCGCAGGTTTCACAAGGCGATTGAGGCTCAACTATAAGCCAATTGGCATCAAGGGCTACATGATCATCATATACGCAATACTCTGTAATAGTTTTTAGAATTTGGAGACCCTCAACAGTTATAGCCATTTTGAGCGCGTTGAGGGCTTCAATAGCTTCTGCTTTCCCCAAACCGTAATGACGCACTGTTACAAACCGCTCCATGAAACCTTCGATATTTTGTTTAAACGCATTGCGCGAAAGATGTGCGTGGTGCGTTTCGCATATTTGCAACAAAGTTTCGAGCTTGCCTGCCAAATCGGTAGGCAAGGAAAGTTTGAGGTGATGCTCAAAATAATTTTCGGCAGAGTGTTCCATTAGCTCCGCACAAGTGGCAGGCAAGTTCTCGTTTGATGGCGCAGCTTCTAATTTCACACGACTAACACCAAACCCTTGCCTGCCGAGTAGTTCAGCAATACCTTTAACAACTGCCAATACTTGCTCAAAAGCACCTTCGTGTATGCTTGAAGTCATTTGTTGAAAGGCGACATCGCCACGTGAGAGTTCTATTTGAATCGGTTTTAGGTTGTTCTTGGCACAAAAAGCGATAAATTTTGTTTGTGCATCAATTTGCAATGGTTCGATAGTAATGTGAGCCTCAAAAACACCTTTATATGTGTGCATAATTCGATAAATATTATTTTTCCAAAACGTTGTAACCTTCGTATTTATTTTAATCAAAATAAACAGCTATCTTTGCGCCTTATGCAAATGACTATTTGGGACGTTTTTATTACGCCCTTTCTTATACTACTTATTTTTGCAATCGCACGGGGTTACCGCGAACAAATACGAGATAAGACGCTACGTGCTTATTTCTTGCCTGCTTTGCGCGTGAAACTCATAGGCGCGGTAGCTGTGGGGTTTATTTATCAGTTTTATTATGGAGGAGGCGATACGTTTAACTTTTATCGAGATAGTTCAATTATTTGGCAATCTTTTTTTGAATCACCTTATCTTTGGATGAAAATCATTCTCTCTCCCGTAGGAACGCTAAGCCCAGATGTATATGGTTATACCAAAAATATTTATTTTTTCGCAGCAGGTGATGGAAATACCTATAATGTAATCAGGGTAAGTGGATTTTTTAGCGTATTTGCTTTTAACACCTATTCGGGTATCGCTGTACTATTCGCCGCAACAAGCTTTACAGGAGTTTGGAAAATATATTTAGTATTTTATAAAATGTTCCCTACTTTGCATAAACCGTTGGCGTATGCTATTTTCTTCATTCCTTCAGTTTACTTTTGGGGGTCTGGATTGATGAAAGATACGCTTTCATTGGGGGCATTGGGCTGGTTGTTTCACAGTTTCTATTTCGGGCTTCTAAAACGGGAGAAATTCATGCAAAACGCACTCATCTTTTTAATAAGTGCGTGGGCTATTTACAATGTAAAACCTTACATTTTCTTTGCTTTTCTGACAGGTGCGGTGATTTGGTTTTTTTTACAATACCGCGCCAATGTAAAAAGTGCCGCGATGCGGTTGTTATTATTGCCTATCATGTTGGCAACAGGAGGTGCTTCTGCTTTTTTTGCCATTGGGCTACTCACTGAAGGCAGTGCACGTTATGACCTTGAAAACTTGGGCAGTAC
>JAYTNK010000331.1:0-12705 GCA_043748375.1 Cytophagales bacterium | reverse complement strand
CAGCCATTTTAAATATCATTTTAATTCATTTTTAAATTTTTAATCTTATGGATAGGAATAAATTTTTGCGCTCGTTAGGCTTAACAGGTGCCGCCCTATTTGCTACCTACTGCTTGGGCAGTTGTAAAAAAGATGAGGCAGTAGCTCCAGCAGGCACTACACTCCCTGATACTGGGCTTGTGCTTGATTTGAACTCAGCTACGTATAGTAGTTTGAAAAACAACAACGCTTTTGTGGTACTTGTAAACGAAAAGATTGTAGTAGCGCGTACCAGCACAGGCGTTTATGTGGCGGTTACACGTATCTGTAGCCATGAACAAAAAGTGGAAGTTACATTCCTCGCAGGGCAAGATAAGTTCGAATGTACCGCTCACCAAGCACAATTTAGCACTACAGGTGCTGGTTTAAATTCCAAAGGCTCAGGCGGATTGCGTGTGTATCGCACCCAAATAAACACAGCAGGCGATACGCTTACACTTTTCAATAATTAGTCATAAAGGTTGTTTATTTTTAATCATCAATAGACAACCTTTGTATGTTGGTTCTTCGAAGGTTATGGCGGACTTTCATTGTATCCACGATTAAAATCGTGTGGCAGGCAAGTTTCCACCATAACTTTCTAAAAACCTTTGTATTTTTAATGTTACTTATTCCTTAAAACTATGTTGACCATATTATGTTTTCTCCTTGCCATCTTGCCTACCGAAAAGCGCAACATACGCGCAGATAAGGCAAAATCATACATTTCTTACAAAGCTGTACATAAGCTACACGCTTGGGAAGGCAAGAACAAAGTTGCGGAATGTGTCATGGTGTATGACGACGCTACAGGTTTTGTGGATAAAGTAGCCGTTTCTGCTAAAGTGGTTGATTTTAATAGTGGTAATTCAAGCCGCGATAGCCATGCATTGGAGGTATTAGAAGGCATCAAATACCCTAAAGTTACCTTTGTCAGTACGGGTATTATAGCTATAGGTAGCTCGAATAAGTTTTTGGTAAGAGGTAATCTCACCTTTCATGGTATTACAAAGCCAGTCAGTTTTGAGATGAAGCAAACCAAAACAAGCTCCAAAATCATAGCAGAAGGCGTTTTTTCTATTCTGCTTACTGATTACAAAGTAGAACGCCCTACATTCATGTTTATCACAACAGATGATAAAATGGACTTAGACCTGTATATGGTTTTTAATTTGTAATATAGACTCAAAAACTTTTCAAGGTAAGAAACCTTGAAAAGTTTTCTAAAAAGATTAGACTAAATCCAAATAATGCTTGCTATTTGGAAAGCTCAACATAAATCATTACCTTTGTTGTATGATAAGGCAAAAACTCGCTATGTACTTTGCTGTATGGCTTTTTTTAGGCAGTTTGTTTCCACAAACTGACTTAGAAGAGTTGTGCAAAGTCCCTGTGTTATTGCTTCATTATCAAATCAAACACGCTGATGTGTCTTTTTCCAACTTCTTAAGCCTTCATTATGGCGAAGAAGCGAAAGCGCATGATTGCCCATTGCATGACAGCTTGCCTATGCAACACCATGCGCATAACTGCCAAAACATCATTTTCGTAAAGTTTGAGTTTGACTATCAAATGCCCTTGCCTATTGTAACCGCGTTTTTACCGCCGTTCAATACCTTTTTGCAGGATTTGTATCAATTCCAACCTGACAATACCTTGTTTTCCCCTCCCAAATCGCGTTTGGCTTAATACCTTTACGTAGGCAAGCATGCCTACCGTTGTATTTTGCATTGCCTCTTTTCTCTAAAAGGGCAAGTGCTTATCAGCCTATGCGGTCGTGTAGGCTTTCCTAAACCTATTTTAATTTTTCAATCATGAATCAAGCGCATTTTCATTTAATCGTGAACCATTTTCCTATCATTATACCCATTATAGGCATTTTGATTTTGATAGGCGGTTTTATTTTTCGTGCAGAAATTGTAAAAAGAACAGCCTTTTTTGTTTTTATTTTGGGCGCATTGAGTACAGTTCCTGCTTTTCTTACAGGCGAAGGTGCGGAAGAAGTAGTTGAACACTTACAAGGCGTACATGAACAAGGTATCCATGCCCATGAAGAAGCGGCAAAAATTTTTGCTATTCTTGCCTACTTATTGGGCGGGCTTTCGCTTTTGGCACTTTGGGCAAATTGGAAACAAAAATCATTCGCGTCTATAATAGCCATAGCTGTTATTGTTTTTAGTTTGGTCGTATTGTTTTTTGCAAAACAAACAGGCACCACAGGCGGAGAAATCAGACATACCGAAATCAGAAGTGGTAATATACAACCCCTCCAAAAAGAAACCAACAAGAAAGAACAAGATGACGACTAACAAAATTGCGGTAGCGTTAAAAAGTTGTGGTTAACCTTTCAAGGGTTTTACACCCTTGAAAGGTTTTACCAAAATTAAAAAAAACATTTAAACTTATATCTAAAAAAATGTTAAATAAAATCATTTATTTCTCCATTCATAATAAGCTGATAATTGGCTTCTTCACGTTTGGATTGATTATGGTAGGTATATTTTCTTTGCGGAACTTGCCTATAGATGCCGTGCCTGATATCACCAATAATCAAGTACAAGTAATTACTTTAAGTCCCTCGCTTTCTGCTCCAGATATTGAAAGGCTGATCACCTTTCCTGTAGAGCTTACGATGGCAAGCATACCTAATTTAACAGAAATACGCTCTATTTCGCGCTTTGGATTATCAGTAGTAACCATAGTTTTTACCGATAACACAGACGTGTATTGGGCAAGACAACAGGTTTTTGAACGCCTCACCCAAGCCCAAAGCCAAATACCAGCAGGCGTAGGTATTCCTGAATTGATGCCCCTTACTACAGGTTTGGGCGAGATTTATCAATACACCCTCCGCGCCAAAAAAGGCTACGAAAAACAATTTCCGCCTATGGAATTGCGCAGTATCCAAGATTGGATAGTCCGCAGGCAACTGCTGGGTACAAAAGGCGTGGCTGATGTCAGTAGTTTTGGCGGTTTTTTGAAGCAATACGAAATAGCCATTGACCCTGATAGGTTGCGGGCTATGAATGTGTCTGTTTCTGAAATATTCAAGGCATTAGAAAGCAATAATCAAAATACAGGCGGTGCCTATATTGATAAAAAGCCGAACGCTTACCTTATTCGAAGCGAAGGCTTAATCAATACACTCAAGGATATTGAAAGTATTGTAGTCAAAAACACCCTTAATGGCGCGCCTATTTTGATACAAAATATTGCCAAAGTACAACTCGGACACGCAGTCCGCTATGGGGCTATGACCTACAACGCCGAAGGCGAGGCAGTCGGAGCTATCGTAATGATGCTGAAAGATGAAAATTCCTCTAAAGTCATTGTCAATATCAAAGAAAAAATAGCCTTGATACAAAGGACCTTGCCTGAAGGCGTAGTGATAGAGCCGTTTCTTGATCGGACCAAATTGGTAAACAGTGCCATCAGTACGGTAGCCCAAAACTTAGCTGAAGGCGCGTTGATTGTGGTGTTTGTATTGGTTTTGCTATTGGGCAATTTGCGGGCAAGTTTGGTAGTTGCCTCTGTCATTCCTTTAGCCATGCTGTTTGCTATCACGATGATGTATTTATTTGGCGTTTCGGGCAATCTCATGAGCTTAGGTGCGATTGACTTTGGGCTAATTGTAGATGGCGCGGTGATTATTGTCGAAGCCACTTTGCACCATTTGCACAAACCTCAAACAGGGCATGGCAGTCATGGGCTACTTACCCAAAACGAGATGAATACAGAGGTTTATCAGTCTGCTTCTAAGATTATGCAGTCTGCCGCTTTTGGCGAAATCATCATTTTGATAGTCTATCTGCCTATTTTGGCACTTTCAGGCATCGAAGGCAAGATGTTTAGCCCTATGGCGCAAACTGTCGCGTTTGCTATTTTGGGCGCATTTATTTTGTCGCTTACCTACGTGCCAATGATTTCCGCTTTGTTTTTAAGCAAAAAAACAGGGCATAAAAAGAACTTTTCAGACCGTATCATTCAATCGGTACAAAACCTCTATAAGCCTTTGCTGAAATTAGCCATAAAATTCAAAGGCGTAGTCGTGATGCTTACGTTGCTTGTTTTCGTGGGCAGTCTTTGGGTATTTAGTAGCTTGGGAGGCGAGTTTATCCCTACTTTAGATGAAGGCGATTTTGCGGTAGAAGTTCGCCTCATGTCAGGTATGAGCCTTACGCAAAACGTAGAGGTTTCTACCAAAGCAGGCGAGCTTTTACTCAAAAAATTTCCTGAAATAAAATGCGTGGTAGGCAAGATTGGCTCCTCTGAAATTCCTACTGACCCCATGCCTATGGAGGCGTGCGACTTTATGATTATCTTAAAAGATAAATCGGAATGGACAAGCGCGGAAAACAGGGAGGAATTAGCCGAAAAAATGCAACGGGTTTTAGAAGAAAATATCGTAGGGGTAGAGTTTGGCTTCCAGCAACCTATCCAAATGCGTTTTAATGAACTCATGACAGGCGTAAGGCAAGACGTAGCCATCAAAATATTTGGCGAAGACTTAGAAAAATTAGTCGATTATGGCGATAAAATCTCCAAATTGGTAGGCAAGGTAGAGGGGGCAAAAGATATTTATGTGGAAAAAATAGCAGGACTCCCTCAAATCGTAGTCGCATTTGACAGAGCAAAATTAGCACAATTCGGGCTGTCGATTCAAGAGGCAAATCAAGTTATCAATACTGCTTTTGCAGGCAGTTCGGCGGGCTTGGTATTTGAGCAAGAAAGGCGATATGATTTAGTAGTACGTTTAGATGTAGGCAAGCGACAAGGCATCGAAGATGTAAAAAACCTATCGATTACTACGCATGACGGCAAACAAGTGCCTATTACACAACTTGCCTCCATTGAACTAAAAACGGGCTATAATGAAATTAGACGCGAAGATGCTAAACGCCGTATTACGGTTGCCTTCAATGTGCGAGGGCGTGATGTAGAAAGTATTGTACAAGAAATTGAAGCGGAAATCAAAAAGAAAGTCAAGTTTGAAGCAGGTTATTTTGTACAATATGGTGGGCAATTCCAAAATTTACAAGAGGCGAGGGCAAGACTCATGGTAGCTGTCCCGTTGGCATTGGCGTTAATTTTAATCTTATTGTATTTTACTTTTGGCTCTGTGGCGCAAAGTCTGCTTATTTTTACGGCTATTCCTTTGTCTGCCATTGGAGGTATATTTGCCTTAGTATTGCGTGGAATGCCGTTTAGTATTTCAGCAGGCGTGGGTTTTATTGCCTTATTTGGGGTAGCTGTTTTGAATGGTATTGTACTCATTGCAGAATTTAATCACTTGAAAAAGAACGGTATGACGAATATAATAGAGATTATTATGCAAGGGACAGCCACACGCCTTCGCCCTGTTTTGATGACGGCTTCAGTGGCAAGTTTAGGCTTTTTACCTATGGCACTTTCGCATGGCTCAGGGGCAGAAGTGCAAAAACCATTGGCTACTGTGGTCATAGGCGGTTTATTGTCAGCTACTTTCCTTACGCTGGTAGTATTGCCTTGCCTCTATGTATATCTTGAAAAAGGTTTTCGCAAAATCAATCCCACAGTAGCTATTATCGTTTTATTGCTTATTGGTTTTCAATTATCGCCTTCGCAGGCAAGGGCGCAAGCGAAACTGACCTTGCCTGAAGCCATAGAGGAGGCAAAGAAAAATAACTTGCAAGTAAAAACTGGTCTGTATGAAATTGATGCCCAAAAAATGCTAAAAAAAACAGCCGTAGATATAGGAAAAACAAATTTTACTTGGTTAGGAGGACAATACAACAGCCCAAAATTTGACAATAGTTTCACAATTTCGCAAACCATGCCCTTGCCTACCACTTTCAAGAAAACGACAGCCTTGTATGAGTCGCAAGTCAAAAGTAGCGAATTGAAATGGTTAATTACCAAAAACGATTTAACCTTTCAAGTAAAACAGGCTTATTACAGCTTGCTATTTTTGTATGCCAAACAAACGCTTTTGGTGCAACAAGACAGCCTGCTGGCGCAATTTGTGAAAGCAGCCGAACTGCGACTGCGCACAGGTGAAGGCACAGTTTTAGAAAAATCAATGGCTGAAAATCAATGGTTTGAAGGCAAAAATTTGATTGCCCAAAATAAATCAGATGTTCAAATAGCGCAAAGCCAATTAAAGGTTTTGCTGAATGCCACTTCCTCTATTGACATTGCAGCAAGAACGGTAGGCAAGCCTGCCTTTCAATTAGGCGATACGTCCCTGCTTACCCAAAACTTGCGGTATCAATATCTTAAACAACAAATAGAAGTAAGCCAAAAAATGACATCGGTTGAAAAAGCCAAGCTATCGCCCGACCTTACGCTGGGTTATTTTAATCAGTCGTTGATAGGCAAATATACCGTAAAAGGACAAGAAATAGCCTACGGAGGCACGCATAGGTTTCAAGGTGTACAAGTAGGCATCGCTATTCCGATTTGGACAAAGCCTCAAAAAGCGCGTATCGCAGGGGCAAAAATTGCTGAACAAATCGCAGAAACGCAAGCCGAAGCCTATCAAAAAAGCATACAAGGCGAGATGGAGCAAATGGTTCAGCAGTATCTTAAATTTGAAAACACGCTTGCCTACTACGAAACACGCATTTTGCCTAATGCAGTGCTTATTCAAAAAAATGCACAAAAAGCGTTTCAAGGAGGCGATATTGGCTATGTGGTTTATGCACAAGCACTGCATAGCGTGCTGAATACACAACTTGCCTACCTTGCCTCCCTGCAAGACTATCAGCAGACAATCATACAAATAGAGTACTTGCTTGGAAAATAAAGTAGATTTTTGATTGACGATTACAAAATCAGCTATCCACGTAGTAGATTTTTGATTGACGATTTTTGATTTACGATTACAAAACTCGTACTTAATTTTTTGCAATCAAAAATCGCAAATCGCAAATCGTCAATCAAAAATCGCAAATCAAAAATCGCAAATCAAAAATCGCAAATCGCAAATCAAAAATCGTAAATCAAAAATCGTAAATCACATGAAATCATATCTTAATATTAGTTTATTCCTATTGACAACGACTTTTTTTGCTTGTGGTGGTAGCACCATAAACAAAAAAAATACACCCATTGAAGCCGTTCACAAAGAAAATGTGGTAGAAATCAGCGAAACACAACTGAAAAATAGTGAAATCGCATGGGGTGGCACAGTCGAAAAAGTGCTTAGTGGCATCTTAAAAGTGAATGGCGTGCTTGATGTTCCTTCCCAAAATAGGGCAAGTGTGAGTGCTAAAATAGGCGGTTTTATCAAAAGCATCAACTTACAACAAGGCAGCACGGTAGTACAAGGACAACTGCTGGCAGTGATTGAAAATCAAGCGTTTATTGGTTTGCAACAAGCCTATTTAGAGGCGCAAAGCCGCACAACTTACCTACAAGCCGAGTATGAACGGCAGAAACAACTCAGTGCCGAAAATGTAAACGCACAAAAAGTATTTCAGCAAGTGAGTGCCGATTATTATGCTCTGCAAGCCCAAATAAAGGGTTTGGAGGCGCAACTTTCCATGGTAAATCTTGACCTTGCCTACCTGCGCAAAGGTAATATTGTACACACTTACAACGTTTATGCGCCTGCATCAGGCATTATTACAGCTATTCATGCGCACCTCGGCAAGTTTGTGCAACCCCAAGATGCCTTGTTAGACATCAGCAATACGAGTATGATGCGTGTAGTATTAAACTTATTTGAACAAGATATTGCCAAAATACAAGTGGGGCAGACAGTTCGATTTACGCTTATCAATCAGCCACAAAAAGAATATACAGCGAAGGTGTATTTGATAAATGCCCAAGTAAACCAAGACCGCAGTATGCGCGTAGAATGTCAAATAGAAAGTAAAATACCTCATTTAGCCCCTAATGCCTATCTAAAAGCCTCTGTAGAATTGGATAAAACGACTGTGCAAGCACTCCCTGATGAGGCATTTGTACAGGAGGCAGGCAAGGATTATGTATTTGTATTCAGCAAAACAGCGACTGAACCAAGCGGCGCACATGAAGGACATAATCACGCTACAGGCGAAAAACATACGGACAAAACACCTAAAAAGGTTGCTATTTTTGAAATGGTAGAGGTAAAAAAAGGGGTGCAAGAAGATGGTTTTACAGAGGTTTCCTTTATAGAAAAGCCTAAAAATACGCCTCAAATTGTAACCAAAGGGGCACTCCTACTATTGGCACAGCTCAAAAACGCAAGCGGAGAAGAGCAAGGACACGCACATTAACTCCCTCAAATTATACAATAGCCTATCGCGTGCCATGTAGCGATAACGAGTTTTTTGAGTAATAGATGCCACCCATAAAGGATAGAATAACTCATTATAAAAAATCGTATGCAATAGGCTGTTGTTGTTAAATTATAGGATAAAACAAATTATGAAAAAACAAGTTGCCATTATTGGTAGCGGACCTGCAGCCTTGATGTTGGCAGCAACCTTGCACCAAGACACATTTGATGTTATCATATACGAGCGTAATTTTGCACCTGCCCGAAAATTTTTAGTGGCAGGCGATGGTGGCTTTAATTTAACGCATAGCGAAGACTTAGAGCCATTGATAGCGCGATATACTCCCTCCAATTATATAGAAAAGACTATTCGTGCTTTTAGCAATATCGACTTGCAAAATTGGTTAAAAAACATAGGCATCGAAACATTTATAGGCTCAAGCAAAAGAGTTTTTCCCTTGAAAGGCATCAAACCTATAGAGGTATTAAACGCATTTTTGGCTGTATTGAAAAATAAAAATGTCCAACTAAAAACCAAACACGAATGGATAGGCTGGAACGATAAAAACGAACTCGTATTTGAACACGAAAACAACCAACTGATTGTAAAACCTGACATCACCATTTTTGCACTTGGAGGCGCAAGCTGGCAAAAAACGGGTAGCAACGGAAAATGGACACATTACTTTAAAAGCAAAGACATTGAAATTATCCCGTTCCAACCCTCTAATTGCTCCTGCCAAATTGCGTGGGATAAAACCTTTATAAGCTACGCAGCAGGAGAGCCTCTAAAAAATATAGGCGTTTTTTGTGAAGGAAAAGAAAGAAAAGGCGAACTCGTCATGACCAGTTTTGGTATTGAGGGTGGCGCTATGTATGCTTTTAGCCCCGAAATTCGCAAGCAACTGCAGGAGCATCAAGTCGCTACTGTTTTTATAGACCTTAAACCCACCCTAAGCGCAGAAACGATTAAGGCAGCATTTAATGCTATGGGTAAGGCGAGCATTTCTCATGTATTGCAACAACAAATAAAAATAAATAAAGTGCAAATCGCTTTACTAAAATCTATTTTATCAAAAGAAGATTTTACAAATACAGACGTGCTTGCCTCCAAAATAAAGCAACTGCCTTTGCACATAATCGGTATGGCTTCTATCGAGGAAAGCATATCGACTGTTGGCGGAATAGCTTTATTCGAAACAGACGATAATTTCCAATTACACAAACTTCCTAATCATTATGCCATAGGCGAGATGTTAGACTGGGACGCGCCAACAGGCGGTTATTTGCTACAGGCTTGTTTTAGTATGGGACATTATGTAGGAAATAAACTCAATGCAACGTATGAACTAAAGAATAGTGGTTCTTAAAAATTTAGGTTCTTCGAAAGTTATGGCGGAAACCCGTCTAAGAATGAGCCACGCTGTAAGCGTCTGTTTGTTCCTTTAGCACTAACAAGGGATTCTTACAGAATGGCTACGCGAGAGGTTTTGGTAAATCCCGCCATAATTTTTTAAGAATCAAAATAATATTTCTTGTTGCTAAAACAAGGTTTTTTACAAAAATTAACCTTGTCTCTTTCAAAAATAGAAAGTAGGCAAGGTTAGGTTATCAAGTGGTATTGTTGAAGGTTTAATTTTGAAAATTAGCTGCTCGTTTTTGCATAGAAGCCATCGCAGCTTCGACCGTATCTTGTGAAAAGAGCATAGCAGCATTCCATGTAGCCACATAATTTAGGCTATCTGTTACGTTGTGGTCGCGCGAGTAATTCAAAATTTCTTTTGTACCGCGTGTAGCTAAAGGCGATTTTTGTGCAATTTGGGTAGCTATTTCGAGTACGGCGGTTTCTAGTGCCTCTTGTGTAGGGTATGCTTTGTTTACCAAGTGAATATTTTCCGCCTCTTTACCTGTAATGGTTTTGCCAGTGTAGGCAAGTTCGCGTGCTACTCCCTCTGAAACAATACGCGGCAGGCGTTGCAATGTACCCACGTCAGCCACTATCGCCAAGTCAATTTCCTTCACACAAAAGCGTGCATCTTCGGTGGCATAGCGCATATCACAAGCCGTAATTAAGTCAATAGCTCCTCCTATACACGCGCCATGAATCATAGCTAAAACGGGTTTTCGGCACTGTTCGATAGCTGTAAACGTATTTTGAAGGCTTAGAATCCATCGGCGCAATTTTTCGCGGACTCTGCCTATGTCTTCTTTGCTATTCATCATTTGTTGTATTTCAGCCAGCATCGAAAGGTCAATGCCTGCGCTAAAATGCTTGCCTGCCCCCTTGATAATAACCACGCGGCAGTCGGTGTTCTCGTCGAGTGCGTGCATCATATTGGGCAATTCTTCCCAAAAAGCCTTCGTCATGGCATTGGCTCGTTCCGCTTGATTGAGCGTAATAGTAGCTATGTGATCTTTTATTTCAAGTAGAAGCATTTCGGATTGGATAAATGAATAAGGCAAATTTGGACAATAAAAAAGATATATCCAAATAAAGTGTCATGAAATTTTTGTAGGTTTATCGTTCATCATAAGCGTTAAATGAGGTTATGATGACTATACAAAGAACACGCGCTAAATAAATAATCATTTTGAAGGCGTGAGAGTAGGGGGATTTACAAAAAAACTTCCCACACTATCACTTCTTGTGAGCCTACAATTTTCTTGTTTTTATGGACAATAAAATTTATTTTACTGTTTTTTGTAGCAATTTCTGTGCTTTTTGTAGCCAAAGTATAAGAGAGCATACCTTTGTAGGTTATGGCATCATGGTAGGCAAGGGGTTGTTCAATGCTTGTTTGTTGGAGCGCAATGCTTGCGTCCTTGCCTACATACTGCTGTAGGGCAGGCAAGGATTTTGCCCATGTGGGGGTTTCCCAAAACAAGGCTTGTAGTTGTTTTAGTGCTTGTTTTTGCTGTGTTTCTGTATATTTTTCGCTTACGGCTATTTGCATATAGTCCACTACGTCTGCTAATTTTTGCTTGGCACGTTTCGTATAGGCTTGTAGTTGCGCTTCCGAGAGTGTGCGAGAAGACAGTTCTTTGTGTCGGTTTAAGAGGCTTGTTTCGGGGTTATCTTGCCTTGCCGATTGTGCATGAGCGCAGGCAAGGGCAAAGAAGAACGCAAAATATGTTAGGAGGATAGGCTTCATGATGTTTGGGAGCAAGGATTGATTGTCAATAACTATTTTTGCGCGTTTTCTTTTGGAGTAGCGAGTTAGCTGTTTCGCCCTTTGTTGGTGGCATTTGTACTGAAAGGAAAACGCATCTATTTTTGGATAAACCGCAATAAGATGATTTTTCCTTTGTCATATTGGGTTTCGATGACTTCTATATTTTTTAGGCTACTAAGTGGCAGGGAAAGTTTATCAATAAACTCGGGTTTGTTGTATAGCTCTATACCAAGTCCATCTTCATTGATTTGGAAAATTTGGGCTTCGTCATCAAACATTTTTTGTAACTGGGTTTGTTTTTGTATTTGTGCTGTTTCTGTAGTGCCTATTTTGGATATGAGGTGTATCAATAAGGCATAATCGTCTTTTTTCAGCATGATTATTTCACTTGCCTGCCCTGCGGTAAGCGAACGTGTGATGGTATCAGTTTTATAGTATTTTGCTTTAACGACAAGAGTAAGTTTAGTTTGCGAAATAGTTAATGGCAGACAGCCTTTCTTGTTTACTTTTTGGATTTGTGGCGACTCGCCTGCCTGCAAACGTATAATTTCTATATTTTGGGTGATAGGTTTTTGAGTATCGGCATCTTGAAAACAAAATTCGAGGTTGTTTTTTTTAGTGTTCATTGCCCAAAACAACGCAGTTGCAACCAATATGAGTATCGCATATACTTTATATTGCAGCGCGAACACGCTTTTAGTGGCTTTTATACTGTTTTTATGAGGTAGTATATTTGTTTCTTCAAGAGGCAAAAGGCTTTTTTGTTGAAATAAAAATTCCTGCCAATTTGCATAGTCTACATATTGTGCCAGCATATCGAGCATATCAATTCGTGGGAGCTTATCGTTTTGAATAGGCTTTAGGTGTGTATAAAACCATTTTTCGCTTACATAGCCCTTCACTTTTTGGTGCAATGCCTCTTGCAAGGCTGTTATTTCTTGTGCTTTCCATTCGTTGATAGATTGATTGAAATGTGGGTAGCTTTTCTGCAACGTTTCTTGCAACTTCAACTTCAGGGTTTGAAAGTGCATAAGGATATCAGCTGTCATGAGTAGTATTGTTTTTTTAGAACGCATACAAAGGTACAATATTTTGGTTGTCTGACAATTTTTGTGGGGACGTTTAAACGTCCCCGTAAAAATTGCCAGACAACCTAATATTTTTTACTTGTTATTGCTTTTGCACCACAATCTTTTGCGTAGTTTGTAGCCCCGCTTTGTTGCTTATTTTGGCATAGTAAACGCCTTGTTTGTAGGGTGTGAGGTCTAT
>JAYTNK010000330.1:0-3351 GCA_043748375.1 Cytophagales bacterium | reverse complement strand
TATAAACACGCTAAAAATTAGGCAAAATAAAGATTTTACCTTACAAAAAGGGCAACCACAAGGGATTGCCCCTACTCAAAAAATATCTCCACAAAAATTATCAGACAACCAATTTTTTTATGTATTACGAAAGGTGAATACCTAATCTATGCTAAAAATAACCGATATAAATAATTGATAATCAATGTGTTATATTTTTTTATTTTACATTAACCTCGTAATATAGCTTTGTTTTTGCTCAAAAATGCTTAATAATGGGATAAATGCAAGATTTTAAGGCTGTGATATTTTGAACATGGTGCCTCACACACATGGATAGAAATAGCTAACATAGATTAGTCATTCACCTTCAAATTATCAAAATCAATGCTTTTTCTTTTGCGACTGGTATCCGCTACCTAAAAAGATACCGCGCAGAAAACGCACCAAAAGTAAAAAGTACGGTTGCAAAAGACGCAAAAAAAACATACCTTTGCAGGCAAAAACCACTTTCACTTCTCAAAAAAGCAAACCTTCTATGTTGTTTTATATCCGTATCATAACGTTACTTACCCTTTCCATTTGGCAAATATCTGACCAACCTATCAGTAAAAAGACAAGCAGAGAAAAACAACAAAAGCCCAAATTAATACATATAACCCCTGAAAATATACAAGCTGGCAAGTGGGCAGATAGCGTATTACAAAAATTTACACTCCTTGAAAAAGTTGGACAACTCATGATGATACGCGCCCATTCAAACTTGGATGAGGTGCATTATAAAGAAGTTGAGCATTTAGTCAAAAACTATAAAGTTGGTGGATTGTGTTTCTTTCAAGGAACGCCCCTGAAGCAAGCTGAACTTACCAACCGCTATCAAAAAGCCTCCAAAACACCGCTTTGGGTATCTATTGATGGAGAATGGGGGCTGAAAATGCGCTTGGATAGTACCGTACTTTTCCCTCATCAAATGACGTTGGGAGCTATCCAAAACGATAGTCTTATTTATCAAATGGGCGTAGAAGTAGCTCGACAATGCCTGCGAATCGGCATACATATCAATTTCGCACCCGTAGTCGATATTAACAATAATGCCGATAATCCTGTAATCGGCGATCGTTCGTTTGGCGAAAACATGGATAACGTTACCCGAAAAGCTACCGCATACATGGCGGGTATGCAAGCTGGAGGATTGATTACAACTGCCAAACATTTTCCTGGGCATGGCGATACCAATAAAGATTCGCATTATACCTTGCCCATTATGCCACACAACGAAGCGCGTATGCGTAGCCTCGAAATGTACCCCTTTGCTCAACTTATTCAAAAAGGCGTAACGGGTGTAATGGTTGCGCACTTAAAAATACCCGCCTTAGACAATAAGGTTACTACACTTTCCGAAAAAGTTATAAAAGGTTGGCTACGCGATACGCTTGGCTTTCAAGGTCTTGTATTCACAGATGCCCTCGAAATGAAAGGCGTGGCTACCATAGCTCCTCCTGAAGAAATAGCCTTAGAAGCCTATAAAGCAGGTAATGACGTATTGCTATTGCCCTACAACTTGCCTGCCTGTATCCAGAAAATTGCTCAACTTATTGAAAATACGCCCTCCCTCCTACCCGACTTGGACAAGCGCGTAAAACGTATCCTCGAAGCCAAATATACACTTGGACTAACAAAATTTAAAGCTATTGAATTAAAAAATATATACCGTGATTTGCATCTTCCCAGTACCTACACGCTACAGCAAATACTCTATAAAAATGCACTCACAGTTATTCAAAACCACCAAAAAGCCATTCCTATCACGCGAACCGACTCAGTTTTAAGTATCGCTATAGGTATTACAGACAAAAATATCTTTCAGAAAACCTTAGATAACTATGCCCGTTGTGCGCATTTCTCGTTGCCTTACAACGGTGCTTTTGATAAAATAACGCCCCTCCTACCAAATTACAAAGTAGCGGTAGTGAGTTTACATAAAATTAACAAAAACAAACAAGAACAGTTTGGCATTAGCGCGCAAGCCTTAGATTTTTTAAGGAAAATCTCCCTCCAAATGCCTTTGATTATAGTTAATACAGGCTCGCCCTATAGTTTACATTGCATAGATGAGTTTCAAAATATTATAGCTACTTATGAAGACAATCGCGTTACGCAAAGTCTTGCGGCACAGCTGGTTATGGGAGCTATAGGGGCGGCAGGCAAGTTGCCTGTTACACCCAATTATACGATGCCACTCAAAACAGGCGAGCCTATCGCGCCATTGGCGAAGTTACGCTTCGGAATGCCTGAAGAAGTGGGTATGTCTACCGATACCTTGCTTGCCATTGACAAGATGATTGAAGACGCTATCAAAATGAAATATGCGCCAAGTGGTCAGTTGGTTGTAACTCGAAAAGGCATGGTAGTTTGGAATAAAGGCTATGGTACATTGGATTACAACCCTAAAAATATAGTAACAGCAGAAACGCTTTATGATGTCGCCTCTATTACAAAAGTCGCCTCAACGTTACAAGCCGTTTTGTGTTTGTATGAGGCAGGCAAGCTCGACCTAAACACGCACATACAAGAATACTTGCCTACCCTCGCAGGTACCGCGCATGGCAAACTTACCCTCCGCAAAATCCTTACACACCAAGCTGGACTTACGCCATACATTCGACATTATGACCGCACAATTACAGAAACTTGCCTGCCCAAACCACACTATTACCAAACGCAGACAAGCGAAACCTACTCCTTGCCTGTAGCCCAAAATATATATGGCAATAAACTGCTACGTGATTTATTGTGGGATTGGAGCTTAGAAGTGCCACTCACAGGCAACGAAGTGTATGAGTATAGTGATGTAGGCTTTTATGTTATGCGCCAAATTGTAGAGAAAATTACAGGCGAAAGCATTGACAAATGGATTGAAAAAAATGTCTACAGGCATTTAGGGCTAAATAATACGCTCTTTAATCCTACTTCGCGCTTTCCACTTTCGCAAATTGCACCCACAGAACGCGACACTTATTTTAGACACCAACTCATCCATGGGTTTGTGCATGACCAAGGTGCATCGATGACGGGGGGTGTAGCAGGACACGCAGGGCTGTTTTCTACCGCCTACGACTTGGCAATTATTATGCAACTGCACTTACAAAAAGGACGGTATGGCAATCGCCAATTCTTAACACCCGAAACGGTAGATTTATTTACCTCGCGTCAATTCAATACGAATAGACGCGGATTGGGCTGGGACAAACCTGACTCGCTTAAACGCTTGAATTATATACCCGACCTTGCCTCTACGCGCTCATTCGGGCATTCGGGCTTTACAGGCTGTGTCGTTTGGGCTGACCCCAATGCAGAATTAGCCATCGTTTT
>JAYTNK010000329.1:0-8782 GCA_043748375.1 Cytophagales bacterium | reverse complement strand
TCTTTCACGCGAACCGCATAGTTAAATTGCATTTTCTTGCCTGCGGGCGATACCACATCAACTACCATTTTAATTTCGGGTATTTGAATATGCGTTACGTAGCGCAAAGCCAGTGCCAACTTGTAATTGGGTTTACTGTCTTGAATATCAACTTCGTATTTCAGTACGTTATCGCGCTTCCATTGAATTTTGGGAATGTCTTGATACTTTTTGTAAAAACGAGCATCACTGCACCCTGTATGCAGAACTGATAGCAAGGCAAAAGTGAAAAAGAAAATAAGTTTACGCATAAAACTATTTTAATAAGTGAGTGATTAAATAAATGAGGTTCTTAAAAAGGTATGGGGTAATACTTTTACACCAAGCCTATTGCTATATACTGAAAAAGCACAAACGTTTAGAGCCAAATGCACAAAATTTACAATAAGTTTAACCAAATATCGGGGAAAAGCCCCAATAAAATAGTCAAAATATTACAAATTAAGAGGGTAGCCACAGTGCCACCACTTACTTCTACGCGTTCACCATTGCCTTCTTTCATATACATGGCAATAATAACACGGAAGTAATAGTAAATACCAACCGTTGACATCAAAATCGCTATGACCAATAAGAAGTATAAGCCACGCTCAAATACACTCATAAAAATAAATAACTTGCCAAAGAAACCCGCTGTAAGGGGAATACCTGCCAAAGACAACATAGAAATGGTAATAGAAAGTGCCAAGAAAGGATTTGTCTTGCCTAAACCATTAAAATAAGCATAGTCTTCTTTGCGCTTGTTGCCTGCTACAGCCATCATGCCACCAAACGCCGCTACAGTAGCTATAGAGTAGGCAAGCGAGTAAAATAAAATACCTCGCATGGATATTTGATGCATAGCAACCACGCCCAACAATAAATAACCTGCATGAGAGATACCGGAGTAGGCAAGCATTCGCTTAAAGCTACTTTGATATACAGCCGTAATATTGCCCACAGCCAGCGTAAGTATAATCACTACAATCAAACCTTGATACCAAAAAGTATAAATAGGCGAAAATACGAGTAAAAATTTGAATAGTGCCCCAAAACCTGCTGTCTTTACTATAGTTGACATAAAAGCCGTAAAGAGCGAAGGTGCGCCATCATATACATCTGGAGTCCAAAAGTGAAAGGGTGCCGCTGATATTTTGAATAAAATACCTATCAACATCATCATAAAGCCCAAATACAACATAGGGTTTTGCTGTCCGCTTGAACTTACAAAGCTTTGAATAGCTGGCATAGTAAACGCACCTACCGCACCATACATCAATGCCATACCAAATAACAAAATACCTGTAGCAAACGCTCCCATCAAAAAATATTTGAGTGCCGCTTCATTAGATTTGATATTGCGCTTATCGCTCCCTGTAAGCACATACATGGAAACAGATAAAATCTCCACCCCAATAAAGAGCATGAGCAAATTTTGATAACTAACCATCATCAATGCCCCCACTAAAGAGAACAACAAAATAGCATAATATTCAGCAGGTTGCGCCTCTTTATCCTTGATATAATGTTCAGATAAAGGAAACACCAATAAAGCAGTAATCAAAATAATGCTTGAAAATAACGTGCTATTGCGGTCTGTAGCCATCATGCCGTTATTGATATTGGCAGGAAAGGCTATTAACGTGCCATCCATGTCTAACCAATTCACTACCAATACAATGAAGGTGAATAAGATAGCCGTAATAAGCACTATGTTACGTTGGCGCAAAAAGCCCAGAAATAAATTGGCGATGCCAAATGAAGATAAGAGTATGATAGATAGCATTTTATATACTTTGCAGTTGCTTTAGAACTATGTTTTTTATATTTTTGAGTGCGGCAATAATTTTGTGCAAATGTAAGGAATTTGTGGCATCAAATGAAGCTGCCACATAATAATTTTTATTTTGTAAAACAGTAAACGTCCAATATTTCCCTTGTATATAACACCCATAAACGGGTTGGGCGTTCTCATTTTCTATTTGTGCTACCAACATAGCAGCGAGCATTTGCCCTTCTGCATCTTGTGATTTACCTTTTTGTTTTTTAAACTCTTGCAAGAAAAAATATGGTTTTTTGGGCTTGCCTACGCCCTTTGGTGTAGCAAGCATAGCATCGCAAACAACATTAATTTCATATCCATGTATGGTAGCTAAAAGTGGTCGTTCATAAAAGAGTTTAATTTTTTCCGTTTCCTCTATTTGAGCCATTTCGAATAAAATAGCCAAAAAGTGCATTTTCAATTCTTCTTCGTTCCAATATTCGCCTTCATTTTGTAATTGAAGCCTTTTCCTTTCTAACTGTTTTATATCATTTTCTACTAAAATCATGTCATAATTTAGCCATTCATCAAGCAGTGCGCCACCTATATGGCGTTTTAAGTCAAAAGCATCTAATACATCTTCTGTGTCTAAGTTAAGTTTAACAATATTTTCCATAGATTTCATTAAAATTTAGCGGTTAATAAAACGCGTGCTGTCGGAAATAATGAAATAGTACGTCTTTGTTCTAAGGTTTGCGTATTAAATTGCCTGTCCACATAATACATAGTAAATTTATTACTTAGTGTCGCACAAGATAGTTCGGGCGAAAGATATAGACGTTTCCAAAGTTTAAGTTTTGCGCCCAAACCTGTAGAAAGTCCGTAACTATTGACTTTATGTTCAAAGGTAAAATCAGTTGTACCTGAAAACCCACCTTGCCTATTTCCTTCACTTTTAAATGAATTACCTTGTAAATCTGAAAAAGCATACAACCACTCCCTACTTTTTAGTACTTGATATTGGAATCCAACTTTTAAATTTGTTGCTTTAGTAAGGGTTGAACCACTGTAACAATCACGACAAGTTTCTATGTTGAGTTCTTTATTTGCATGATAATAATTAGCGGAAGCTCGAAAACACACACGTTGGGTATTATAACGAACAAATACGCCTGAGATGCCATTTACTATGTTTTTATCGGCTATATAGGCGTATAACCAATAATTTATTATAGGCAAGGAAGCTACATCAAGCCCCACTTCAAACGTTTTTTTTTTAGGTGTTTGGGCTGGGCAGGCAAGGGCAAAACAACACAATAGACAGACAAGGGATATTTTAAGTTTCATAGTAGTTTCTTAGTTTAAAATGAAGTCGATTCTTTCCTTGCCTCCTCAATCAAAAACAAATCAATGCCCAAAATATGAGTAGGTTAGTTTTCGATTTAAGCAAGTTCTTTTTTCACTTGTTCGATGAAGGGTAAATCAACGCCCATGATGTCCATAATATCGGCATTTGAAAAATTACGTCTAAGCAAGTTTTTAACTGCTTCTACTTTGCCTTCTGCTTTGCCTATGCGTAGCAATTCGTTTTTGATAGCTTCTTCGATTCCCATATTAGTAGGTTGGTTTAAAATTTGTTGTGTTTCGAGGTCAAAGTTCTTTTTTCACTTGTTCAATGAAAGGTAAATCAACGCCCATGATGTCCATAATATCAGCATTTGAAAAATTACGTTTAAGCAAGTTTTTAACTGCTTCAGTTTTTGTTTTTGCTTCGCCTTTTGCTTCGCCTTTCGCTTCGCCTATACGTAGCAATTCGTTTTTGATAGCTTCTTCGATTCCCATATTAGTAGGTTGGTTTAAAATTTGTTGTGTTTCGAGGTCAAAGTTCTGTTTAGCGTTGATGTCCTTAAACTCTATATAAGAACGAATAAAATTCAATATATTACGTATTTTGTAAGCAATATAACCGCTCGCTTTCAACTCACGTACTAAAGCAGTTTTCCAAGTAAATTGTTCTTTATCTGTCGTTAATTTTTTCTGTAAGGCGTTATGTGCTACACGCATCACAATACTAAATATGTTGCCTTGTACATTAAGTTGTGTTTCTCTTTTTTCTAACAATTTGAAAGTATTAAACTGATAGACAACCCTCGTACCATAAAACTCCTCCATGTATAGCATAGGTTTATAGTTTTTATGGGTGTCTGTATAAAGTGCTAAAGCTAATACATTTTGATTATATTTATCACGTATGCGTCTATAATACACGAACATTCTTTCTGCAAAAGTAGCATCTTTATAACCTTGTACTTCAATATGCACCAATACCCAATGTGTTGTGCCATATTTTGTAAATACTTTGACCAATTTATCAGCATGGCGTTGCCCTGTTTCTGATTCGGGTAGCATTTCAGCTAATTCCTTGTCTAAGAACTCAAAGCCTTTACTAAAATCCACTTCTTTTTCCGCAAATTCAGGAAAAAAATACCAAAGAAAATCATCAAACAAATCTTCAATAATGCCTTTCCACAAAATATCTCGACTTATCATAGGGAGAAAGCCTTTAATAGCTCGCCTACCGCAGGTGCAGAAAGTTGTAGGAATGGATTAGGAAATATGCCCATCAAAAATACCATCACTGTAAGCGGGAATAGCACCAAACCCTCTTGCCATGTAACGTCTTTGAATGATTGAGTGTAAGCTGTTTTTTCTCCAAACATAACTTGTTGATACATCCGCAGCATATAAATCGCTCCAAAAATAATCGTCAAACCCGCTATACCACCCAAATACATATTTTGCTTAAACACAGCAGAAAGCAAAAGGAACTCGCCTACGAAACCATTGGTAAGCGGAAGTGCTACACTACCTAACAATAATATAGTAAAATAAATAGTAAGCATGGGGGCAGACTTGGTAATACCACCTAATTTTTCTATTTCACGTGTTTTTGTACGATTTTGAATAATATCTACTACAAAAAACAAGCCCACTACATTTACGCCATGCGCAAGCATCTGAATCATCGTACCTTGTAAACCCGCTTCACTCAAACAAAATACTCCCGCCGCCATCAATCCTACGTGAGAAAAAGAAGAGTAGGCAAGCAAGCGTTTTATATCTTTCTGTTGAATAGCAATAATCGCCCCATATACAATTCCCACTACTGCCAATGCGATAATAATAGTTTGAGATTCTACCACTGCCAAAGGTACTATAGGCAAGAGCCAACGAAATAAACTATACACACCCATTTTGAGCATAATGCCTGATAAAAGCATGGTAGCAGGTGTAGGTGATTCTGTATAGGTATCAGGTTGCCACGTATGAAAAGGGAAAATAGGCATTTTGATAGCGAATGCTACAAATAAACCCCAAAACAAGTAAAATTGGGTTGTCCCATCTAATTGCAAAGCGGTGAAAGCACTATAGTCTGAAGAATGTGTGGCGGGAGTTTTTAGATACAAAAACACCAACGCAATTAACATGAACAAACTGCCAAATACAGTGTAAATAAAAAACTTAAACGTAACTTTGATACGGTTATCGCCTCCCCAAATAGCAGAAAGGAAATAGATAGGAATTAAGGCTGCCTCCCAGAAAAGGTAATACAAAAATGCATCACGCGCCACAAATACACCTATCAAAGCACTTTCCATGAGCAAAATAAGTCCAAAAAAGGCGTGTGGATTTTTTAAGTCGCGTACTGAAAGTATAATTAAAGGACATAATAAAGTGGTCAGTACCACAAGGGGCATACTAATACCGTCAATGCCTATATGAAAGTTAATGCCTGCTGACATTACCCAAATCATGTTAAACTCAAACTGAAGTCCACCTGTAGGCACAAACTGTGTGAGCAAATAAACGGTATACGAAAAAGTGAGCAACGCAATGGCAAAACTAATCCACTTTAAGGTGGCTGTTTTGAGGTGACGCAATAAAAATAAAATCAGACTGCCTACCAATGGTGGCACTATTAGTCCAAGTGTTTGCATATTTTTTTACTTTACTGAAGATAATATGTATTTACCTTTTTGAAGGCTAAATTAGTGTATTTTTTGAATTTTTAAATGTTTTTTTGCTTAGAAATTAAATACATTGATATTTAGGTGTTAAACAAAAAAGTAAGATTTCAATAACTTGCCTGCCCAACTCGGTTTTGGTAGGCAAGTTGCTAACTTGCCTGCCTGACACCAATGATTATATTAGTTTATTTAATTCCTTATTTATCATGTTAAATAATATTACTTGATAACATAATACGTAAAACCATACTTTTAGAAAATCATGCTATAGAAATTGGTAGCCAAAAGTACCACCATGCCTATCACCATAGCCAACACATAATACCCTACATTGCCTGTTTGCATACGGCGGAGAAGATCACTCAATATTTTGACCAAACTACCCAATCCATTTACAAAGGCATCAACCACAAACTCGCCTACCCGATAGAAGAAAGTGGACAAAGAAAGTATAGGTTTTGCAATTAATATATCATAGATTTCATCTATATAATATTTATTATAAATGATTTTAGGCAAGCCTGTCATCTCTGCATCTGCACGTGGCACACGCTTATTGATAGCAAAAGAGAAAATGGCTAATCCCATAGCCGCCAAAGCCATCAATACAGAAGCACCCATTAACCCAAACTCTTGTGTTTCAGAAAGGTGTACATGCCCGAAGTGTTCATATACTTTCTTCGTTTCCACAAAAAGTGGTGCCATAAAATGCTCTAACCAATGTGATTCTTTAGCAAAAATGTGTGGAATACCTATAAAACCGCCCACTGCAGAAAGTACTGCAAGCAGTATCAAAGGTAAGGTTATGGTGATAGGCGACTCGTGTAAATGATGCTCTTGGTCTTTTGTACCTCTAAATGTGCCATAAAAAGTAAGTATCAACAAACGAAACATATAAAATGAGGTCATCGTTGAACCTACTAACGCCAAACCCCATACTATAGGACTGTAGGCAAAGGCGTGCGCCATAATCTCATCTTTTGAGAAAAAGCCTGCAAAAGGTGGAATACCTGCAATGGCTATAGTGCCTACCAAAAATGTCATAAAGGTAATAGGCAAGTATTTGCGTAAACCGCCCATATTGCGAATATCTTGCTCATGATGCATCGCATGAATCACACTACCCGCACCCAAGAACAACAAGGCCTTGAAAAATGCGTGTGTCATTACATGGAACATAGCCGAGCTATACGCCATTACACCCAAACCAATAAACATATAGCCTAATTGACTCACCGTAGAGTATGCCAATACTTTCTTAATGTCATTTTGAAATATACCTATGCTTGCCGCCAAAAGTGCCGTACTCAAACCCACGATAACCACCACATCTAAGGTGGCAGGCGAGAGTGTAAACAAGACATTGGAGCGAATCACCATATAAATACCTGCCGTAACCATCGTAGCGGCATGGATAAGTGCAGACACAGGTGTTGGACCCGCCATCGCATCAGGCAACCACGTATAAAGGGGTAATTGCGCAGATTTACCCATAGCCCCTACAAAAAGTAACAGCGTAATAGCCACTACAGCACCATCGCCCGTTTTGAAAACTGTTGTAGCTTTGCTAAAAACCTCGCTAAACTCCGTACTTCCAAAATAGGCTATTATTAAAAATATACCTAACAAAAAGCCTAAATCGCCTATACGGTTCATTACAAAGGCTTTACGCGCCGCGTAATTATAATCTTTGTTTGTATTCCAAAAACCTATCAGCAAGAAAGAACACAAACCTACGCCTTCCCAGCCTATAAACATCATCACATAATTGCCTCCCAATACCAAGATAAGCATAGAGAACATGAATAAGTTCAGAAACGCCATGAATTTACCATAGCCTTCGTCATCTCCCATGTAGCCTACCGAATAAAGGTGAATGAGTGTGCCTACGCCTGTGATAACTAACAGCATCAACAAAGAAAGTTGGTCTATTTGGAAGGAAAAAGCAATATTAAAACTACTAAGCGTAATCCAATCAAAATATTTTACGACTTCTGCCTTGCCTGCGAACTGCTGAAAAAGCAACAGTGAACAAATAAACGCACCTAAACTTGCGCCTACTGCTACAGGAGCTACTACAGCTTTTGGCAACCGCTTAAAGCCTATACCATTGATAAGAAAGCCCAAAAAGGGCAATAAGACGACTAATGCACTAAGTGTACTTATATTCATTTTTTATTCTTTTTACAGTTTGAAGGGAGGTTACTTATTCATTATTTTCTAAAATACTACGTATTTCTTGTTCAAAAACAGGTATATTATGATGTATAATTTGCCAAATCAAATCAGGAACTATTTTAAAATATTCATGAGCAATTAAATTTCGAAGCCCTACTATTTTTGCCCATTCTATAGTTGGATACTGTGCTTGCAGAACAACTGATAAGCGATTAGATGCCTCACCCACTATCTCTAATTTGTAAAGACACGCATCAATCATCATTTTATTCCTTGCAAACTCCTCAAATAAAGGAGCTTGCTGCACATAGCTTTTAATATCTGCTATAGCTTCTAATATATGTTGTAAGCGTACCTTATCCGTAAGTTTATTGTCTTTCATAAATAATTTTTTTTTGTTTTTCTATGTATGGCGCAATAAACTTCGATACACCATCAGCCAAGACCAAATCAACTTTTTTATGTGTAATTTTTTCTAAATCCCAACCCATTTGGATAAACTCTAAGCCTATCATCTTTGTATAATCTAATTCTACCAAAATATCTACATCACTTTCTTCAGTAGCAGTACCATCTGATTGCGAGCCAAACAGCCATGCCCTTATGACAGGTTGCGTTTTAAAATATTCTTGCAACACTAAAAAGTCTTTGAAATCGGCTTGCATAGTTTATAAAATTTTAGGGTTCTATTTTCTAAGATGTTTGTTTTTAATTTTCTTTACACGCGCAAGGAGTTATTGCATGTTTTTTGTTGTATATTTTAATTATTTTTTCTTTTTCTCTTTTTGGAATAGAC
>JAYTNK010000328.1:0-7419 GCA_043748375.1 Cytophagales bacterium | reverse complement strand
AGGCAACCCTGTAGCACTCCATGTAACCGTACCCGTAAAGGTCGATTGTGTGATGGTAGTAGTATAAGCTACATCTATCGTCGATTGAGGTAATGCTGTGGGTAACGCTGTGGTGGTAGCAGGTACAAAAACACCACCCGTAGGGCAGCTGGTGTCAAGAGTGTAAGAGGCTTCATTTGAGCAGCCACTTGCTTCAGCTTTAATCGTAAATGTATAAGTTCCTGTGGCAGTGGGAGTGCCTGTGATAGCACCTGTAGTTCCGCTCAAAGACAAGCCTGTAGGCAAACTACCTGCACTTACTGTCCATGCTACTGGAGTAACAAAGCCTGTTTGGGTAACTGTTTGATTGTAAGCCGCACCTAAAACACTATTAGCCAACGTAGTAGATAAAACAGCTATAGGACACACTTCTATCACTTGCACATCATCTACATAAATATTCCATTGACCAGGTATAGATTTGGCATGAAATCCTATGTAACGAATCCCTGTAGTAGTAGGTACTATTGCCGTACAAGTTTGGATTACATAGCTAGTATTTACAGCACCTACGATATTGGCTATTTGATTGGCAGCAGGCATACTGGCAGCATTTTGAGCAGTTCCCCATGAAACTTCCAAATCTTCAGGATAAAGAGAAGACTGCACTCTATATTTGAACGAAACTATATATACCTTGCCTGCCGTCATTTGCAAAGGAGCGGAAAATACCCAGTCATCCGCATCCGAGCTAAAAGTATAATTGTAGGCAAGTGCATTGGAAGGAGATGACGCATTCGCGCCCATATTTCCATTCTTCCAAGTATTACCATCTGCATTACTATTTTCTACCAACCAACCACAAGGCAAGTCGCTATTAGTAGGGTTGATGGCGTTAGTGGGTACGGGAGAAGTTCCCGCATTATTGGTTGTAATAATAGCATCAAAGTTCTCATTGTAGGGGTACGTGGTTATATTCGTAAATGGGGTAAGCTTGCCTGCTACAGATGTAGCATTCGCCCCTCCATTCGTACAAGTTACCACACAACGATACCATGTAGGTACGTTAGGCACTGGCGCAATATAGGTAGATAAAGTGCTGCCAACCAAATCGGTAAACATACTATTATCAGTAGACGACTGCCATTGGTAGGCAAGGGAGGGTGCTATAGTCGCGCCTATCAACTTTAAAGTAGTAGGGCTACACACAGTTTCATTAACAAAATTTACATCTCCCGCCATAGGTGTACCCGAACAAGCAGGTATAATAGACACATTATCTATCCCAATATCCGAAAAGCTGAAGTTTGAAGTAGCTCTGAAACGAATAACTGATGTAGGCGATAGGCTAACTATTGGCACTAAAACACTTGTCCATGTGCCCGCAACTCCCAAAGTAGCAGGGGTGCTGGTAAGAGGTGTGAAAGTAGAACCACCATTTGTAGAAAGTAACACTTGCAATATATCTGAACCGCCTGTGTTGATATAGTCAAACTGCAATAATTTATCACCTGCTTGGCTTAGATTGAGATACAAGTCCAAACTGCCTTGCAAGTTGCCATTGATGCCATTCGTGTGAAAACGAGCCGAGCGATTGCTGCCTTGCGAGCCTGTAGGTGTGTATCCTCCAAAAAGATTGCCCCAGCCGCTTAATGTAGTTGTAGTATTATCGGCACGCCATGAGTTATTGCCTGAATAAGGCAGATTGCGCCAAAAATCACTAGGTATAGCTCCACCAAAAGGATTTACACTACAAGCACTCGACCAAGCTGTTTCAAAATCTTGCAGGTATGGCAAGGTTGTTACATAAGTTGGGGCAGTGATAGTAACGCTCAATGGTGTTGAGTAAGCAAAAAGTGTACTGGGTGTGCAAGTTACTTTGCAACGATATTGTGCATCAGCAATAGGCGAAGTCGATAGGTTACGCATAGTTTCTCCTACAATATCTACAAAATTAGTTCCATCAAAGGATTGCCATTGGTAGGTAATACCGTTAGCTAAAGTAGCTCCTGTTAAAGATAAACTTGCCGTTGCCCCCGCACAAATAGACGTGGGAGAATTGCTTGTAGTTGCACCTGCGTTGGGCATTCCTGAGCAAATAAAAAATACAGACACATTGTCTATTCCAATATCCGAACCACCATAATCGGATGTAGCTCTGAAGCGAATAATGGCTGTAGCCGATGTGCTACTCAGTGTAGCAGAAATATTTGTCCAAGCACTTGCAATAGTTGAGATAAGGGTGGTTGTAACAGGTGTAAAAACAACCCCTCCATCAACGGATATAAATACCTCCAACGTATCGATACCACTGGTATTGATATAATCAAAAGATAATAATTTATCTCCTGCATTGCTTAGATTGACATATAAATCAAGACTGCCTTGCGTGCCAAAAAGCGCATCATAAGAGTGAAAACGAGCAGAACGGAGGCTACCATCACCACCTGTGGGCGTATAAAGCCCGTTTGGAATGCTTGTCCACTCACTCACAGATGCAGTTGTATTGTCGGCACGCCATGAGTTATTGCCCGACAAAGGCGTATTGCGCCATGAGTTATTAGGAATAGCTTCTCCAAGAGGAGCTACACTACAACCATTTGACCATACTGCCTCAAAGTCTTCCAAGTAGGGTATAGTAGCATAAGTAGCAGACGTGATGCTGATGCTTACAGGCGTTGAATAATCAAATAATGTGCTGGGGGTGCAAGTTACTTTGCAACGATATTGCGTACTATTTATAGGAGATACTGTGGCTGTGTTAGCGGTTAAGCCTGCCATATCCACAAAGGTAGTACCATTAAAGGATTGCCATTGATAAGCAATGCCTGTGCCTGCAGTTGCTCCTGTAAGGGATAGAGCGAGATTTGCGCCCACACAAACAGAAGTAGCATTGCTGGCGGTTATACCTGCGGTGGGTGTACTCGCACAAGGGGGAGGAATTGTCCACGTATAAGTCAAGCCTGCTGCAGGTACTGTAGTCGCATTATCACTGTTGAAATACATGGTAGAGT
Organism: Cytophagales bacterium; assembly: GCA_043748375.1. Taxonomy (GTDB): domain Bacteria; phylum Bacteroidota; class Bacteroidia; order Cytophagales; family Microscillaceae; genus RDXI01. The sequence goes on along the minus strand of JAYTNK010000328.1, from coordinate 4,426 downwards.
TGTTCGCAGTACCTGCTGTAGAGTTTATCCAACTTCCGCCTGTTGCACCTATAGTACGATTATTTACATTGCTTGGGAAGATATTGTTGACACCACGCAAGCCCACTTGTGGGTTAGTGAAGCCCGCCGCAGATGCTATAGTGCCACCATATACAAATTTAATTTGCCCTGTGGTGGTATTGAGGCGTGCTTGAAAACTAAGAATTTCACCAGCTATATTGTAGCGCCTTACATCTTTCCATTCTACGACCACTTCGTTGCCTACTTGCCCCCAGCTTACCTCGCCTGTAGCTGTGTTTTGCAAATCTCGTCCAAATGGCGAGATAGCCCCCGTGTAAGCACTAAAACCATCAGAAAGAGGGTTATAGCTAAAGCTTTCTTCCCCAAAGGTAAGGTGTCCATTGGCAGATACATACATACCAATTTGAGTTGCCCCACCAAAGGTAAAAGCGGGTATCGTGATTTCATCCGAAACTTCATCGTCAAAATCACCCGTAAACAAAACAGTCCCGCCTGTTAGTGGCGTGTAAGTGCCTGCAGTTTGCGTAAAAGTGTACGCGTCTAAGACTTGCGCCCATGTTCGACTCGTGCCAAAGAGTAAAAGGAGTAGCAAAATACAAGCGTACTTTGCATAACAGTTAGAAATTCTCATGGTTGTTATTGGTTTTTGATTTGAAAGTAATACTTTTGCAAACATATTCATTTTTTTGGAGATGAAAGCTAAAAAACCAAACAAACAGCTATCAAAAATGGTTTTTAACAAATACGTTATGATGTACCGACTTTTTCTTATCTCTTTCTTCATTTTCCCCTGCTTTGCTTTCGCGCAAACGATACCTGACGAGTTTACTATCAAAGAATTTTACGAACAAGTGTTTCGCCAACACCCTCTCGTAAAGCAGGCGCAAAGCCTTAGCCCACTTGCACAGCAAGAAATCCGCATGGCAAGAGGTGGTTTTGACCCAAAGCTTGGCGTAGATTTTAGCAGAAAGCAGTTTGATAAAAAAGAATACTATCAACTTTTTTATAGTAAAATAAAAGCACCACTTTGGATAGGCGAGTTCCAAGCCTCTTTTGAACGCAATCAAGGCTACTATTTAGATGATTCGGACAATACACACCCGTCAGGACTTTTAGCGGTAGGCGTAGGCATACCCATCGGGCGCAATCTATTGATAGATGAACGCCGCAATACCTTGCGACAAGCCCAACTCACCCAAAATATAGCCGAAGCAGAAAAAATAAAACTCATTAACAAACTGCTCATCAACGCCACCAAAGATTATGCCGAATGGTATCTTGCCTACCACCAATACCGCTACCTGCAAGCAGGCTACACTCTCGCACAAGACCGCTACAACGCTATCAAGCAACGTCTTATGATGGGTGAGCTTGCCCCAATTGACTCTGTTCAAGCCTTGATTACTTTGCAAGAAAGAGGTATCGCTTTGCAACAAGGAGAGGTCGATTGGCAAAATGCAGGACTTCGCCTCAGCAATCATTTATGGGCTGACGGCAATGCACCCATGCAGATAGAACCCAATGTCGTCCCACAACCTTTTGCAGTAAATGCCAGCCTTGCGCAAGAAGCAACCTTGCAAGACTTGCTAATATTTGCTCAGCAAAACCACCCCGAAATGCGTAAAATAGTATTCAAGCAAAAGCAACTTGCCTACGAAGAACGCTTCCAAACCAATAACCTGCTCCCAAACTTGATGCTCAATTATAATTTATTGAGGAACGTACAAGCAAACTCGCCTAGCACAAATTTTAACTTCAGAGATAACTATAAAGTAGGTGTTACGTTTGAAATACCCTTGCTGATGCGCAAAGAGCGTAGCAAGCTCCAAATGGTGCGTATTAAACAAATGCAAATAGGTTGGGAGTTACAACAAATACAACGCGAGATACAAAATGAAATTCGCGCTTCATACAACGAAATCGTAACCTATTCGCGCCAATTAACGCAACAACAAAGCATGGTAGAAAACTACCGCATTTTGCGTGATGGGGAGTTGCGAAAGTTTTGGGCAGGCGAGAGTTCGCTTTTTATCATCAATGCGCAAGAATCCAAGTATATAGAATCGCAAATAAAATTGGAGCAAATCCGCACCAAATACCTGAAGGCACAAGCCTATTTGCTTTGGGCAGCAGGCAAGCCATTGTGGGAGTAAGTGGTTAAAAAACCACTTTTGTTTTAGGCATCTTTTCGCGAAAAGTACGGATTTGAGCTGTCGAAAATGGATTGCCTGTCAGAAATAGGTAGGCAAGGCGTGGAAGTTCAAACAGCCGCTCTGGTAGTTTAGAAAGGCGATTGTGGCTCACATCTAATAACTCAAGTGTGGCAACATCGCCTACCTCTTCAGGCAGGGTAGTTAGTTGGTTTGAGTCAAGTTTCAAGTTGCGCAGGTGCATAAGGTCACCTATGCTGTCGGGCAGCGTTTCGAGGGCATTCTGCCCTACATTCAGTTGCACAAGACTACGCAAATACCCTATGTCGGCAGGCAAGGACGTGAGTGCGTTGCACTCAAGGTCGAGCCGCCACAATTTCTTCAAATAACCAATTTGTGAAGGAATAACCGCGATTTTGTTATTGCGGAGTTCAACTTCTTGCAAATGCCGTAGTTGCCCAATGAGTGGGCTAATTTCCTCAAAATCAAAGTTTTGCAAATACAGTTTGTCAATATCTTTGATATATTCTAAAAAGCCATAACGCAAGCAAAAGCCTACTTTATAACCTGTATTCCGCATTTTATGGTCAATTCCTTGCTCTTGATATGGCACGCCCATACCCAACATAAGCTGGAAGGCAAGCTCTACTTGTGCAGGCTCGGTGCTGTCTAACAAGCGATATAGCTTCTCAAGCATATCATCTTCGTGCCAATTTTCCATGTTATAGTTTTTGGTGTCTGGTTTGTCGGCTAATATCGGTAGTTTTTTTGACATCTCCAAACTTTCAAGCTAAATTTTTATATATTTGCTAAGTTTTTATAAATAAAACAATTAAAACCTCAAATATACCAAAATAAAGCTAAAAAAACTTGAAAAAATACTAAATATCATCTAAAAACCTTATATTTGCTACATGATGACTGATTTATTTCTTACTCTGCGCCTGAAGCCAATTTTAGAAAAGGTGCGACAGTTTATACAAACTGAGATTATTCCACTCGAACAAACTTTTTTACACGATTGGGAAGGCACAGCTATTGCCTTGGAAGCAAAGCGTATTAAAATTCGCGAATTAGGTTTATGGGGTTTGCATTTGCCTACCGACTTGGGTGGGTTTGGGCTAACGCTCTGTGAATTCGGGCAGGTCAGCGAGGTTTTGGCAACTTCTCCCCTTGGTCATTATGCCTTTAATGCGCAAGCACCCGACATAGGAAACACCGAACTTTTGCATCAATTTGGCACAGAATATCAAAAAGAAACCTTTTTGCACTCACTTGCTGAAGGCAAAATCCGAAGCTGTTTTGCTATGACCGAGCCTGAATTTGCAGGCTCAAACCCGATAAATTTGGCTACTACAGCTGTTTTAGAAGGTGATGAGTACGTTATTAATGGGCATAAATGGTACACTTCAAGCGCAGACGGAGCAACGTTTGCTATCGTAATGGCGGTTACAAACCCTGACAATCCTTCACATCAACGCGCAAGTATGTTGCTTGTTCCGTTGGCTACTAAAGGATTTCAATTTGTACGAAACATAAGCGTAATGGGTGAGGCAGGCAAGGGCTGGCTCAGCCATGCAGAAGTGCGTTTTGAGAATTGCCGCGTACCAAAAGCAAACTTGATAGGCGAGGCAGGCAAGGGGTTTGCCTTAGCACAACATAGGCTCGGACCTGGGCGTATTCATCATTGTATGCGCTGGATAGGTATTTCTGAACGCGCCTTAGATATGCTTATTCGATATACTATGAAACGCGAACTGAACATAGGCGAACCACTGGCTAACCAACAAGTTATACAACATTGGATAGCAGAAAGCCGCGCCAATATTAATGCCGCAAGACTTATGGTATTGGACACGGCACGGCGCATAGACAATGAAGGCGCAGCGTCTGTAAGAAACGAAATATCGGCTATCAAATTTTTTGTACCCAAAATTATGCTCGAAGTAGTTGATAGAGCCTTGCAAGCCCATGGCGGTTTGGGTATGTCTGACGACACTATTCTTGCTTTTTGGTATCGCCATGAACGCGCAGCCCGTATTTATGATGGCGCAGACGAAGTACACAAAACCGCCTTAGCAAAACATATTTTGAAAGGTTACAAAATAGCAGAGTAAAAATTATACTTAAACTTCTTGCAAAAGGACAAATAAACACCTTCTATATTATTTTTAGTGATAGCGCATTTGTCATGCTGAACGTAGTGAAGCATCTCGTTGTTGAATGACGATTTGTGAACGAAAAACAAGATTTTT
>JAYTNK010000327.1:0-3835 GCA_043748375.1 Cytophagales bacterium | reverse complement strand
GCTATAAGTATTTTTTTGAACATAGTTTTTGAGGAGGAATCGCTTGGCGTTTATTTTTAACCTTTTTAGGCTTGGTTTAGGTAGGCAAGTTGCAAACTTGCCTGCCAAATACTAACGGTTAAGGATAGAAAATATCACAAGAAGAAGTACGAATTTAGCAAATAGAAAAGTGCAAGTTATTAAATGCAAATCTAAAAAAACGGCACACTAAACGGCTTCTACCAAGAATAAAGGTTGGTCGTATTCTACAGGAGTAGCATTTTCTACCAATACCTTGATAATACGTCCGCTTATCTCCGATTCTATTTCGTTAAAAAGTTTCATCGCTTCGATGATACAGACAATCTTGCCTGCCTTTATTTCATCGCCTACGTTGGCAAAAGAGGGGTTTTCAGGACTTGCAGAGCGATAAAAAGTACCAATCATAGGCGATTTTATCGTTATATAGTTTGCGTTATCCTTTACGGCAGGTTGTACAATAGCAGGCGTTTCTGCTTTTTCTACTTGACTAACTGCAGTTGGTGCAGCTAACACGACAGTAGAAGATGGAGAGGGCACAAACTCGATGGCACCGCCCACACGCTTCACGTGCAGTTTTAGCCCTTCTGTTTCGATATTGACCTCCGACAAGCCTAATTTGGAGATGTATTCTAACAAGTCCTGAATTTCCTTTGGTTTCATGCGTATGAAGATGAGTTAAAAGCTATCAAAGGGGCAAAGTAAGCTAATATTTATTAGGATTGCAAATTTTTGAAAATAAAGATGATGTGGGTTGTTTTGTTTGGCTTTTGCAGGGTGATAAAAAAACACTATCTTTGTGAACTCATTCGCTTTAAAAGCCCGTAAATTTATGTTAGCTTCTGTAAATACTGCTTATACTTCGCAAGAAGGCATCTTAACACTTCAAAAAGCCTTTTCTACAGGTGTGCCATACAAGCATATTGTGATGGACGATTTTTTAGTAGCCGACTTTGCGCAAACCCTGCATGATAATTTTCCGAGTATTGACAAGCTCAATAAGCATTACAAAGGACTGAACGAAAATAAGTCGGAAGGTTCTAACTTTCAAGACTTCCACCCCATACTTACCCAAGTACGCGAGCTTGTGATGAGCAAAACATTCAATGCTTGGCTTGCGGAAGTTACAGGCGTGCAGGGCATTTTTGTAACAGACGATAAACTTGGTACGGGTTTGCATCAGGGAGGCAATGGCAGTTTTTTGGATATTCATATTGATTTTAATATCCATAATACGCTTGATGTGCATCGCAGATTAAATATGTTGATTTACTTGAATCAAAATTGGCAAACCGAATACGGGGGCGACCTCGAAATGTGGGATGCAAAAATGACTAAGTGCGAGAAAAAAGTCGCACCTTTATTCAATCGTTGCGTGGTATTTGAAACCAATGAAATATCTTATCATGGATATTCAAAAACAACCTTGCCTGCAGGAGTAACCCGCAAATCTTTCTACACGTACTTTTATACCGAGATGCGCGATGGAGCAAAGGGGTATCACGACACTGTTTTTAAAGCAAAACCCACCGACACCACCGCCAAAAAAATAACCACCAGCCTTAAAGAAAACACCAAAAACTTCATCAAAGCGCAATTAAAAAAGATAGGCATCAATGTGTAGAGGAAATTTATCCAGTAAATTTTTTTGCAGGCAAGGTGAAAATCTTGCCTGTTTTTTCTCAAAACCCTAATATTTTGGCTAATACATCCTTGTGATAACCATTGACTTCACCAAATTTTGCGTCATGAATACGTATAATAGGCATACCTGCTAAATCGCTTGCTTTCTTTAGTTGTTTGCCTACTTTTGAAGCATCTACTTGCGAAAGCACCCAAAGTTGCTTTTTCAAAGCATAATAGCCCGCTAAACTCAAATAATCTTTGTTTACGGTGGTTATTTGCCTCTCTATTTCGCTAATGCGCGTTTCATGATTTTCAAGGCGTTGTTGGTGTGCCTGTAGTTTCTTTTCATGTTCAACAAGCAGTTGCACCGTTTCAAGCAGAACTTCTGCTTTACTTTTAGGTTCTAAATAATAACTACCTGTTTTGCGAATAGTTTGGTTGCAATTTTTGAGGTTTAGGTTCAAATAAAAAAGAAGTGAATAATTGTATAGCTTTTAATTCTTGCCCTTCATTAATTCTGAAAATAATAGGGGTAAAAGCTAAACCATCTTTCTTAATAGTTAAATTTTGTATTATGTATTGCTCTCTATTTTCATCATATTCTTTTGTATAATTATGATATTTTTCATCATATTCTATCACCATGTTATGGCTTTTTATGTATCCATCTAATTTATATTTTCCTACAAAAAACTGTGTTTCTATGCTTTCACTTAATCCGCTACCTGATAAAATTGCTTGTAAAATCTTAATAAATTCATTTTCACTTCTAAGAATAACATTTTGTATATTTATACCTAAAAAACTTGCTATGTTTATTAATTCAGAGGATTGTTTATTACTTTTTGTAATCAACTTTTTTATACAATTTTCATTGATGAACCAAGTTTTTTGTAATCCCCCATTTGTTTTATAGGTACTGTAATATGCCCATTCTTTAGGTACCTGCCTTTGCCAAAGGCTATCAGCACCTCGCCATACGAGGTCAAGCATTTCAAAAATATCTTTTGCTATAAACCACACATGGTCAGCAATTTGCATTACCCCAATAGATTTGTCAAGGTAAGTTTGGAGCGTTGTATTCATAAATTATCAAAAGATTTTTGCAAAGATAATATGTTATTACAAAAATACAATAGATTAGAATAAAAATATTGCAATAGCTATGCCATTACTCTATATAAATACCTTTTGATTTTTTTAGTGTGTAACTTTCTAAAGCCTTTTCCATACAAATGCCTATGAAACATTGCGTTTATATTTTTGTGGCTTGCCTACTATGGGCAACGCCTGTTTTGGCTCAAGATACATTCAAAGTTTTTTATGAGAAAGTTGATGCTTTGACTAAGGAAATCGAGAAAACTAAGAGAGAGGCTGAAATAACTAAAAATCCCTTGAATAACGAAATAAAGGAGCTAAAAATTGAGAAAAGTTTTTTTTCTACTATTTTGGGGTTGCAAAGCACAGGATATTCTATCTTCTTTGGTGTTTTAGCTATAATTATTGCTACTATTTTTGTCGTTAATTATTTTTGGAATAGTAGCAGTCTAAAAATGGAGTATGAAGGGAAAGCAGAAAACCTAAAACAATATTTTGATGAAGAAATTAACATTCAAAATATAAGGAATAACGAACTCAAAGAAGTTTATCAAAAAATTACTGAAAATTTAGAAATTAAGTATGAGCAAAAATCAAATGATTTGCAAAGTAATTTTAGCCAAAAAATGGAAGAGCTTAAAAAAATAAATGATGAAAAAATAAATGAAATGAAAAACATCTTTGAAGAACAAAGTAAGAAAAATATTGATTTTGAGTATGATTTACTAATAAGTTCTGCTACCATTAAAATGCTTGTAACAGAGATTGTGGAAGATGCAAATATTAAATTTTCATATTATCTGTCTGCTTCTTTATATCAGGCAAAAGCAGTGAAGCTAAAAGACAAAAAAGGATTTGGTAAGATAAAAACTAGTATAGTGTGCGCCTATAATATCCTTCATGATAACCTTGGAAATAAAGATTTCTTAAATAAAATAGTAAAGAATAAACAGGAATTATTTTTAGAATTAGAAGAATTATTAAAAATTAAACAAGAAGACATAAAAAGTTTAACTCGTAAAATAATGGGAGTGATAGAAGAACATTGCCAAGAAATGCCTCAAACAGAACAAACAGAGGTGTAAAAACAGTG
>JAYTNK010000326.1:0-6493 GCA_043748375.1 Cytophagales bacterium | reverse complement strand
CGCAAAAAGGCATCATGAATACCATCTTCGTCTTGACTTCGCTCAAGCAATATAGCACCTGCGCCATCGCCAAAGATGATAGAGGTAGCACGGTCTGTATAATCAATGATTGAAGACATTTTGTCAGCACCCACTACAATAACTTTCTTGTATGAACCTGCTTGTATGAATTGCGTAGCTGCCCACATAGCATACAAAAAGCCAGAACAAGCCGCCTGCATATCATAGCTGAAAGCATTAAACGCGCCAACCTCTGCAGCTATAAGATTCGCTGTAGCAGGAAAGACGAAATCGGGTGTAGTCGTTGCACAAATCAATAACTCAATATCATCAGGATTTGTATTCGTTTTTTCCAAGAGGGTTTGTACAGCTTTTACGCCCATGTGCGATGAACCCATGTTTTCCCCTTTGAGTATGTGGCGTGTTTTGATACCCGTTCGCGAGGTTATCCACTCGTCGTTGGTATTGATCATGCGCTCCAATTCTTGGTTGGTTAGGATATAATCAGGCACATAGCCTGCTACACCTGTGATAGCCGCTTTGAACGTCTGCATATAAAATGAATAAGTAGTCTAAAAATAACTTGCTATATAAAAAATGACCGCTAGTCATTTTATGGGTGCAAGTTAGTAAACATTCCTTTATGTTCCAATTTTTTATTTAAAAAATACGAAAAAGTTTTATAGGGCGTTATAAAGCTATGAAAAATCTTAGGATATATTGCTTTTTTTGTGTGTTTATGCTTCTTGCCTGCCTGAGTGCGTCGAATGCTTTTGCGCAAGGTAGTTCGTTCAAAGATGTGGAAAAGATGCGTAAGGAGGAGGAGAAAAACCGCGCTAAATTAGCCCAAAAGAATGCTAAAGATAAGCCACAAAAAACCTCGACCTCACCTACCAATGAAGACAATACGTGGCAAAATGATAAAAAAGGGAAAGGGAAAGCTCCCGCCCCTACTAAAAGAGGTAAAACGAAAACCAAAAAATATAAAAAGGGCGTGCCGAAAGCAGCCCAAAGCCTCTCGAACCAACGCCAAAACGTAGGCAAGAACACGCATAAATATCGTACAGGCGATAGAGGACTAACCAAAGCCGCCAAAGGGCAACGCAAAGACTCTAAACGCAGAAAAAGAAGCGAAATAGAAGTTTGGTAAAACTTTGAAAATTATGACAAATTTTGCTCGTTACCCCACGATTAAAATCGCGGGGTAGATTATTTTTTTATTCCTTACCTCTTTTTTATCATGTTATTGAATCAAACCCTTCTCCAATTTATACAAGACCTACATACTGAAAGAATAAAAAGCTTCGCAGGCGGTACTATTTATACACGTGGTAAACGATACCACCAAAACGAACAAGTTACTTCGCTTGAGGTAAAAAATGCCACTACCATCTGTGCGGAGGTAGTAGGCAGTGAGGAATATGCCATTGAATTGGCGCAGGTAGGCAAGGACATGCAAATTTCTTGTGATTGTCCGTATGAAGGCTATCCTTGCAAACATATTGTGGCTGTTTTGTTGGATATAGAGGTAGGTAAAAAACATATTTTGCAGACTCTTCAAAGTTTTTTAGATACTGTACCCAAAAAGGTAACTAAAGATGGGGCAGGCGAGCCAAAAATGACCGAACAGGCGTATTTTGAACAGTATCTTGCCTCCCTTCCTACAAGCGAATTGATAGCCCTTGCCCAGCAATACGTACCTGATAGCTTCAAAAAGAAGATTTTTTTGCAAGCCTTGCCTACCAAACAACAGGCAGACACTTTTCAAAAAACAAAACAAAACATAGAAGCGTTATTGAGAAAAAAATACAAGACAAGCAGTAGTTTAGAAAAATTTGAAGCAAAATTAGAAGAATACTTGGCTTTATTATCGGGAATTTGGACAAATTATTGGATAGAAACAGGCGATTTATTTATATACCTCATCGAAACAATTGAGTCTAAAGCGGAAGAAGGCGACATTGGAAATGATGATTATGACGATTATAATTATTACAGTGACGAAGAAAATAGCTATACAGAAGAAACTATAGAGGATTATCTGGTAGACTTTTTAAGCGACTTGCCTACCCCCCAAAAGCTGAAAGCGTTTCAAAAATTATGGGGTCCGCTCAAAAATTTGAATTATGTATTGATGAGTAGGTTTACAGATAATTTTGATGACTACTTTGATGAAACTGATAAACCCGCTTTGTTGGCGTTATTGCAAGCTTTACTTAGCAGCCCAACCGCTATAGATATGTCGTTAGTAAAAAAACTCATGAGTTTTTTGGATACTACGCTATCTGATGCAGAAAAGGAAGTCTTTTGGGAAAATCAATATCCGCATGACGGTGAAATCGCCTGCCAATATGCGTTGTATTATGCGCAAAAATATGGCGAAGTGGAAAAGCCGATTAAAATATTAGGGGGCTATACGCATTTACTAACACAAAAAGGCAATCAAACTATTTTTATTACCCAATTGATAGCCAATACCGCGCAACATTTAGCACAACAAGGCTCGACTTTTCTTTGGTTATTAAAAGCGTATCCTAAGCATTACGTGTTAGCAGAAATTATAACTGTTTCGCCTACCCAAACGACTTACTTTGAGAAAATATTAGGGCAAGAAAATGCACAAGAATACGCTGTTTTTTTAGAGAAAAATAACCGTTTGGAGGAGGCATTGGCTATATTAGAAAAAAGTGGTAATCAGTATGATTTTTATGTGCGACACAAAACAACCTTTCCTTTAAAAGCCCATGTTTTTTTTGGGAAAAAGTTATCCGAAATAATAGACGAAACAGGGGATAAAAATTATGAAACTATCGTCGCCTTATTGAAACAATTAGAATCACTTATACCACCCGAAGATTTTAAAAATAATTTGACTATTATTCGCGAAACATACAAAAGACGCACTAATTTAATAAAACTGCTTAATATTGCGTTTAAAAAATAATTCCTTGTTTAGATTTAGCAGCCCTTGTTTGTACGCTATTTAGTGTGTAGGCAAGGGCTTTTGCTATAGTTAGGAGGCATATAAATCTAAGGCATCTTGATAGTATTTTTTTATCTTTTCGCGTAGGCTTTCAGGGGCAATGACTTTGACATCTTTGCCTAATTTTGCCAACTCCATGACAAGTTCTGTGTTTATAATGAGGTCAAAATGAATGGTAAGTCCGTCAGTAGCCGAATCTTGTTCGATTCTGTGTTTTTCTAACTGTTGAGAGTGGAAAGGCAGGGTTTTAAGATAGTCGGTTCTGGCGCGCGAAAATTGCAGGGTTACTTTTTCGGGTATTTCCTTGACATTGAGAAAAATCCCAAAGGATTTCGCAAACATTTGTTCGGGGTTGATATGGGCAGGCAAGGATTGATATAGTGCCTGCGGTTGGAATGCGTATTTTCGAGTGCGTTCCAAGCCAAAATTTTTGATAACTTGGTCTTTGTGGTCAGTGCAAACCAGATACCATCTATTTCTATGCTCGCGCAGGAAGTGAGGCGAAACTGTGCGCATGGTAGGCGATTCTTCTGCAAATTTTTGGTACTCAAACTGTACGACTTTTTTATGCAGAATGCCCTCCCAAAAGAAATTCAAACAATCTTCTGGCACGGTGAGCGGTGCGCTTTCGAACATGACCAATTTCTCGGTGTATTTGCTCTGGGCTTTGAAGGCTACGGAATTTTTGAGCTTGTGCAAAAGCCCTTCCAAATGCTCAAAAATGCCTATCCCTTTGAAGTCTTGCAAGGTACTGATAGCGGCTTGAAGGGATTGCAAATCGGATTGATTAATGGATAGATAGGCAGGCACATCAAAATCTGCGCTCAAAAAATAGCCTTTTCGATTATTTTTAATGGGTGCGTCATAAAGGATTTTCATGAGGTTAATGTCGCCTCTCACAGTGCTATCCGAAACCTCAAACATGGACGCAATTTCTTCAAAAGGCACTACTTCGCCTTTCCAACGATTCAGACGTTGGGCTATTTTTTGGTGTCGCTCCCATTGGGCGAAGGTAAATTCAATTTTTCCCATATTTTTTTTCTTTTTTTTTTAGATTGTAGTCAGACTGCAATCTAATACCTTTTCTTTGCAATCACCATCTTTCCATATAAAAAAGTAAGCACAATAAGTTATTTATAATATTTATAAATATGAATTGATATTTCAAAATACTTATTTTTTGTATTGTATGGTAAATATAGTTTGTTTAACTTTGGACAAAATATTTTCCTGCTTTTATGCGCTTTAAAATCACGCTCAACCGCACTTCTACCCAAAACAGCTTGCCTGCTTCGTATCAATACGAACTTTCGGCTTGGATATACCGCTTGTTGGAAAACGCAGATACTGACTATAGTGAGTACTTGCATACACAAGGGCATCAAGTTCCGAATAGCTCAAAGAACTTTAAGCTGTTTTGTTTTTCCAATCTATTCATTCGCCCTTTTGAGATACATGGAGATAGGCTGTATGTAATACCCAAAAAACTGCATTTTTTTGTTTCGTTTTATGTGGATAAGACGGCTGAACATTTTATTTTAGGTTTATTTAGAGACCAACAGTTTCGTTTAGGCGATAAAATTTCGCAAGTAAATTTTACAGTAGAGAACGTGGAAGTATTGCCCTTGCCTGCCTTCACAGAGGAGATGACTTATAACTTGTTTTCGCCTGTAGTTGTAGGGCGCGAAAACGTAGGCAAGCAGGTAAGTTACTTGCCTCCCACTGACGAGCAGTTTGCAGAATTTGCCAAGCAAAATCTATGCGACAAGTATCTCTCTATACATACGAACTTGCCTACAGCATGGCAATATGCCACCTTTGAAATACTGCCAATACAGCCTGAAAAGGCTCAATCCAAATTGGTAGTTATCAAGGCGAATACATTGGCTGAAACAAAGGTAAAAGGCTATCAACGCTTTCAAATTCAAATGACCGCGCCTATTGAACTGCATGAGCTGGTGTTAATGACTGGATTTGGGCAAAAAAATAGCCAAGGCTTTGGGTATTGTAGTGAGGTGAATTAAAAAAATTCTGAATGGTTTGAGTAAAATAATTTTTGACAATTTTTAGATTATATTTTAATTATTTTTTTCAGAAGTTTTTTACAAAAAATAAAATAATTTAAAAAAAAAGACTGTTTTTTTACATACAATATTTTATATTATTAAAACAAAATTAAAATCTGAGTGTTATAATCTAAAAAAACCCGTTGAAAACTTATGAGTTTAGACACTGTTCTCAAAATAGGTAAAATTTACCGCTATTCCAAACAAGGCTTGGAACAACACCGTTACATCAATACCACCTCGAAAGATGTGGAGGCTTTCAAGAAGAACAAAGATGCAAACGGCAAGCCTCTTGAAACCGTTTTTTATAAGTTGCCTGTGGTTAATACTAACGAGGATTTTGTATTTGATTTTGAGCATTTGAGCGAAACCAACGAGCAAGACCTGATACCAAAGCTGAAGTATTTGAATTTCAAGACTTCAGACAAAGACAGCGAAAAACGCTATTTGTTTGGTGATGTTATCTACTCCAACTATGTAGATAAAAAAGGAACTGAAAAAGAAAATGGCAACTATCGTATGGAAAAGCCCAATAAAGGTAAGGTAAAACAAAGTTCTTTTGGGAGGGCGGAAGAAGATGCAAAGTCTTTGCAAGACAGCATTATAGGCAGGTTTCGAAGTACGTTTGAGCAACATATAGAACGTATTGAGTCGCTCCTACGTAGTGCACCTGCTGTAGTTCTCCATTTTGATTTTCGAGTAAATGAACAAAGTGTGCAGTGGTATGAACTCGAAGGCGTGCAAGACCTTATCAATCAAAAATTGGTGCAAGGCTTTATCAAAGAACATACAGGCACAAAAAAAATGGTCTTAGAAAAATTCTTATTCAAAACTATAGGAGGCGTAAATCCTAACTTTGATGATGATGCGAACTATAAAGTAAAGGCTTTTGACTCGCCTGATGAAGTAATCGATTTGATGTATGGCGTTAGTACTGCCGAAAAACCTCTTATCAGTGTACGTGATTTTGGGATTGTGGTGTTGCCTGATTTGTACTTGGGAGAAACACCTGATTTCAATAATATTGCGAATATTTTGGATAATTTCTTGCAAAAAAAAGGTTTGATAGAAGTTTCAGATGGAGAAGAAACACTTGATTTGGAAAATAAAGAAATACAAAATGGCTTTCAAGGAACAGACATTGATAATATGTTTAATGTTTTGATAGATAATGATCTACCCGAAGAGGTGAAATATGATCTCGTTTTTCTAAAGCCGTCTGGTCTTGCCTCTCCTTCAGTAGATATGCTGGAGATATCGAGTATAGCCAAAAGCAACTTACGTGAAATCCATGAAGCTATTATAGCAAATAAAAATGGTTTGAGGTTATTATCTGATGCAGAATTAGTAGATGGCAAGGGGGACAAACTTAAAATGCAACCTAAGTATGATATTAGAGCGAGCTTCTTAGAAATTTTGGGGCAGAAAGGCAAAAATCAGAAAA
>JAYTNK010000325.1:0-9387 GCA_043748375.1 Cytophagales bacterium | reverse complement strand
CTGCTTAATCCGATATCAGAAAGAAGGATTTGATAGGAACAAAGGCAATTTTTTCTGCTATATCTTTGTATTATGAAAAAAATATTTGCTTATTTTGGGCTTGCCTCCCTAATTTTTGTTTCGGTAGGTAAGATTGCCATAGCTCAACAATACAACCCTGCTGTAGCCATTCTTTTGCCTGACGTTTCGACTGCTGATAAAAGTATGAAAATGCTTTTAGACTCTGTGAGTCTTATAGCAAAAGAACGATTGCCTCAAATGATTGGAGAAAATGCGCCTGAAAACGTAAAAAGAAGCGTTGCCAACATATTCAAAAACCCTGAAAGCTTTAGCATTGATAGAATCTATGCTTTTGAAACTTTGGGGGCACTCTATGGAGCTTTTGCGGAAGGGGTACATCAAGATAGTATGCTGGTATTCATCATGGCGCAAAAAACAACACAAGAAATAGATGCGCTGAGGCAAATAGCCGAGCAGGAAAAAGTAAAATATATAGTAGGCTTTTCTGAAGTGCATTATAGCTTGGTAGAAGGCGAGGTAAAAGTACGTATAAAAGCCTTTTTATATGACTACACGAAAGGCGAAATCTTGTACCACAGAGAGTACAATAATGAAAGCAAATTTGAGAAAAATACCAAAGAAGATGCCTTGCGTCAACTGCAATTAGCAATGCGCCAAGTAGTTTTTCAGTTTGGTAGGGAAGTATTTCAGACCATCTTGCCTACTGTTCCTAACTACAAAAAGCCCCAAGATGTAGAGCAAGAACGTGAAAAATATCTATTGAAGAACATACATGAAAAAGAACCCAACACCGAAATAGAGGCAATACTCAAAAAAGAAATGGCGCAAATAGAGAGAGATGATGATTCTTTCTATCCTAAAAACGATACTTTGCACTATTATCAAGGCTTCTTTGATGAAACCAAACAGAAATTAATCGCTTTCATTTGGAAATCACCTAAAAATGTTTTGTCTCTTACTGAAGGAAATATTCAACAAATCAGATTTGAAATTGTAGCAGGTATTTTCCACAAGGGGAGATGGTATTTAGATGTAGCTACTTATCCTAGTGCGAGAGGTTACACCAGTTTCAATACAGCCAAATATGATTTGGAAACTGCCAAAAAACTTTACATCACCAATCTGATAATTTATAATTTCTTCAAAAAAAAGAGTGCAGAACCTAACTCTGATTTTTGGGAAAATGGCTTTTTTGGGAAAGTACAAACAGATTTTTCTAAAAAAATAAAAGGGAGCGAAGATGAAATAGAAAATTACCAAAAAGGCAGAGTAAAAAGCGATATGCCTATCAATGTCCACAAAGAAGTCAAAAAACAAAAAATTTGGATAAAAAGATACAAAGAGAGAGAAAAAGAATACGCACCCTATAAAGGAATGTATAGGATTGTATTACAAGATAGTTTGGATAAGAATATAGACCATGGCGGTTCATTTAGCCACTCAGGAAGCAGTGGGGGTGTATGGGGAATGGATTCTATTCGCGATGCCTCAAAAGAAGCTATCCTAAAGCAACAAAAAAGCGAGGTTATCAATACACCTATGTACATACGAGGCAAAAATGATAGGCAATGGATAGAAGCCCAAGTATTGAGGGACAAAAAAGGCAACGAAACACTTCACTTCTTTTTGTATGACGCACAAGAAATGAAAGTATATGAATGGTTGTATTTCAAACCACAAACCCTCAATCCAAAGCCTAAAAAAGAAGATGGCTATGAAAAAAAAAGAATATATGAAGACTATTTGGAGGAAATCATAGATAAAAAAATGATGAAACTTACGGATTGGCTTGATGCTGAATACCCCATCGAAGATGATAAATTTTGGCAAGAATACGTCTTTAAGCAGAAAAAAGGGAAGGCTATGTATTTGAAACAAATCTTGCCTGCCAAGAAGTAAGTAGATGGGCGATACAACCTCCATACTCACGCTGTATTTGGCAAAGGACACTAAATGACAATATAATGCAACTTGCCTACCAGAACATTTAATAAAAATAATTATATGAGTACTGAAAGAAAGAACTCAAGTGTTGGACTTTTGATATTCAAGTTGCTTACCTTTCGCCTCACAAGGGAAGAAATGTTGCAATTCAATTATACACACTTTTCGCCTTTTCAGGTGTTCTAAAAATGAATGGCAAATTTTAATTTTAACTCAAACTATCAACCATTCATTTTTTGACACCTGAAAAAGAACTGACTAAGCGCGGATTTTTCAGGTGTCGAAAAACGCTGAAATAAAAAAAATTGTGGGTATATAAACTTTACAGCATTTTTAGAATACCTGAAAAGGCAAAAAATAAAAACAGCTAAGTCAAAAACTTAGCTGTTTGGGTTATAAATACACTTTTTGTACTTCTTCCAGCGCATTGTCGCCATTTTCTATAGCTTGCAAAACGTCAAATACTTTATCTGACCAGCCTGCTATCAAATATACGTCTTTTATCTGCGTGTTGATAGGCGAAGTGCCATTACCCGATAAATCGAATAAATAGATTTTAGCTTCAGGGGCTATTACTTTGTAAGCATTCCAAAGGGTAGGCAAGCTTTCGGTCGTCCCGTTACTATTCCACATTTGGCAATCTGTGAAAAACATTACTTTGTCTATGACTTGCCTACGCGCTATCAAATCCTTGATAACCAAATAACCATTAGTAGAATAACCTACCTCACCTTCGCGTTTGTAATACGCTTGCACATTCGACAAAATGTCGTTTTGAGGCATATTGATAACCTTCCACGTATTGCCAAACATACCCGAAACAACCGTTTTGCAACGGCTTTGTAATAACATCGCCAACATCAAGCCTATATCAAAGTTTTGGATTTTGCTTTTAGGCGAAATTGCTTTTTGCATCGAGCCAGATACATCGCAGGCAAGCAACACGTTTACAGCATCATCAAAACCTTGTAAGTTCGCTACGCTTATTTTAACCGCTTTTTCCAATGCGTTCAAAATCTGTACTGTATATACTGAAGGCTCTTTTTCCAACTCTCGATAAGCAGACAAAAAGCGGAAAGGAAGTTGTTTGGCGTTCAAAACGGCTTTTTCATTTGACAAATAAGCTACTACTTTTTCGATATGCGCCTTGCCTACGTTTGCCTGCAAAATATTACGTAAATTGCGAAGCATTGCCATATAGCCCATTTTTTGGCTATCAATCAGTTCTTCCCATTGGGCAGTAAAGGCTTGAGCGCGTACGGTTTCATCTTCAAATTTAGTTTGTCCAAGGGTAGAAAGTGCGGTTTCCCAAGTATAAGGCGTTTCTAAAGTATTGGTTACAATTTGATTAAAAATAGCTTGTTGGGCTTCATCTTTGGCTTTTGGGTGTACCAAAAATAGGGCATCACGCAATTTTATATCTGTTTCTCGATTATATTTAGCGAATTGGTAGGCATCAAATTTATTGAAAGCCATAGCCAATCCTTTTTGAATTTGCTTGGACAATTTTCCTAATTTTTTAGTGTCTTTACGTTCATTCGCAAGGGCATAATAAGATAAAATTTCTGTAATCTCGTCTGCTCTTTGTATGATACGGTTTACTAACTTGCCTACCAAATCATCTCCCTGATGAATTTTAGCCAATTCAACCGCCAAAACCATAGGAATAGCGCGTAAATACATCTTTTCACGGGCATATATAGCTAATTTTGCCACAAAAAGCGGGTCATTTTTGGCTATCAGGGCTTGTATGCGTACTAATTTATCTTTGCCTTTTTCATAAAATTGGTCTGCAAGCGAAGTTGTAACTACAGCTGTGTAAAGTTCCATAGCCGCAGAAAGTGTGTAAGCGGTTTCCCCTTCGTAATTCGTTGTGGTATTTTTACCCTTGGTTTTGGAATTGAATAACATGATTTTAAATTTTTTGGTTAGGTGTTTAATTTTTAAGGGTTCGGTTATTTTTACAAAAAAACATGCAACAAAATCAAATCACTTTTCTAAATGTTAGGTTTATTCTTGCCTGTTTATTTTCTTCTATTGGGATAGTGTGCAAATGTGTATGTTGCAATGTTCCTTGCATAAGTACCATATCACCACTTTCCAACGTGAGTTTAAGAATGTCTTGCTTTTTTTCTTTGTCTTTACTTTTGAACCAAAATTGGCGCGTTTCGCCAAAAGATAAAGAGGCAATGGTAGGGTTTTGCCCCACACAAATATCATCATCACTATGCCAATTTACCCTATCCTTTCCATCACGATATAGTTGCAAAACCAACGCATTGAACTTTTCGTAGGCAAGAGTTTCTGCCACTTGTTTTAGCGAGAGCAATAACGGAGTCCACACTTCAGGCATAAAAGTCAAGCCCGAATAATCGTATGATTTTTCGCCATAATTGGCGGTCAGGCGAGGCAAATGTATGATCGTTCCATCAGGGTTTTCATAGCTTTTATCCAACCATTTTGTTTCACTTAATAATTGTTTGAAAATATTATCCGCTGATTGTTTATCATAAAAGGCTCTAAAAACTACCAAACGACCATTCAAATAGATTTCCATATACTTTGGTTTAAAAAAGAGGCAACAGACGAAAAAAGACTGTTTTCGATGCTCTAACCATCTGAGCTACTTGTTCAAATACGAACAAGATGGGACTTGAACCCACGACCCTCGGCGTGAAAGGCGAAGTAACTCTTTTCTACGGCACTCTTTTGTGCGAAAAGTAGGAATCGAACCTACATAATCAGTGTTTCAGACTGACACCTTGACCAACTAGGTAACTTCCGCTTAAAAATTTTTGGGGCAACAAACGCAAAGAGGCTTTTTTTATTGCTCTACCAACTGAGCTACTTGTTCAGAGGCGAACAAGGCGCGACTCGAACGCACGACACATAAGTTTCAAGAAGGAACTCTTTTCTACGACACCCAAAAAATGTCCATTCATAATTAGATTTCAAGTAAGGTAATGATATAAGTATTGGCTCTTAATCAAAGAAGTGGGAGTAACTTATACTTGACCTGTATTTGATGTGGCAAAACTATAAACGTCTTACGCAATGGAGTTGCGTAGATAAAAATATTTTTTGTTTTTTTGAAAATAATTAAATTTTTGCTAAAAGTGAGGCAGAAAGAGGCAACAAATCAACAAGCTACTATGATACAGAGGGATTTGAACCCTCGCCACCTGTCCAACTTATTGAAGGTCAGAAGGCACACTAACCACTATGCTATGTATCCGAAGAACCGCTTATTTACGGCACTCTTTCTTTGCCCTTTCGGGAGGATTCGAACCCCCATCTCTTGTTTCTACTGTAGTATTGTGCACTTGTACTACAGCTTTGGCAAGCATCTTATCCGTTGAGACGACAAAAGAGTATAAAAATTGAAAAAGGTAACAAGTCGAGAAAGAAAAGCGTTCTTACCCACATGGAAGTTGGGCAGTGGACTCGCAGGCTTTATCTCAGGGAGATTGGCTTGCTTCGCGCACACAGTCGCCCGTGCTATGCTACCTTAGGCTCGTTATAGTTACGAAGGATTCCTTCTCTACGACACTTTTTCAATGGTTGTCTTGGAATGACTCGAACATTCATTCCCTGATCCGTAATCAGGTGTCCTATCCTTTGGACGACAAAACAATATAGGGGAGGAGAAAGAGGGATTCGAACCCTCGGTACGCTTTCACGTACTACAGTTTAGCAAACTGCTTCATTACCGCTCTGACATCTCTCCTAATTTTTGGGGTAACAAGCGAAAAAAGACTGTTGTGGTGCTGCCATTACATTACTTGCCGTAGGCAAGGCAGGAATCGAACCTGCACCCAGTGTTTTCAAGACGAAGTAACTCTTTTCTACGACACCCAAAATATTTTTTATGTAGGCATATATATGTATGTGTTTTTAAATAAAATAGCTTATTTGAATGATGAAAAAAAATATAAAAACATAGGTTTACAGGGCTGAAAAAAATAATATTTTTCGGCAAATTAAAAATAAAATAATAAAAAAAAATGATGAATTAAAATGCAACAGATATTCTTATGTAAGGCTTATTTCTTATATAAGTATGTAATAAAAAACCCCAAACTTTTTGGAAAGTCTAGGGTTATGATTGTGTATATGCAAAAGTCTTTATCAGACTTGAAGTTGCGGTTTTTCACAAATCAATACGCCCAGCTTGCCTATAAAGCTATAAAACGGCATTCCCACACTACTTTTTTGGTAGCGGCTTTGACGAATTACATCTTGTGAGGGAAAAATGGATAAGCGTAACATGATTTCTATTTGTTTATATTGATGATGCAAAGATATAACAAATTTTTTTAATATCCAAATATTTTTGAAAATATTTTTGAAAATATGCTTATTTTTTTTATCGCTATTTTATCATCATAAAAGCAACCTCTTAGCCTCTATTTTACTATAAAAAAACTACAGCAAGCTGTATAATTATAATATAATATCCAAGAAAATTTTTAATAAAAGAGATTGGGATTAGCCCAAATATTCTGCCAGCATTTTACTTTTGGTGCTTCTGCCGTTATTGGTGTTTCGGAAGGCGGGTGTAATTTTGTTCTATAGCTACACTTTTCTACCCACCTTTCGCTCACCAACAATCCCACTTAAGGCTGTCATTTGTGGCTGTCGAAAAGTGCAGTAACGGAATTCGTGCAAAATAAAGACCTTGCCTGCATTTTCCGAAACTATGGGGTTATTGGTGAGTAAAAGGTGGGTAGAAAAGTGTAGTTACAGCATAAAATTCCATCTTTTTCTTTTAAAGCGCGAAAAAACATTGGGTAGAGTAGGCATAGAACATAACGCTTCGTTCTTTTTTAGAAAAAAGTATTATATTTGCTTGATAATAAAGCCATGCTAAAAATAATACTCCTCGCCTGCTTTCTCTGCCTTGCCTGTCTGCCAGTGCAAGCCCAATCCACAGATACCACCAAAGTACAAATCATTGATGCTAAAAATGTGCATCAATATTTTGGAAAATATGTACAAGAATATACGGATAAAAGCAATCTACTTACCTTAGAAGATGTCAAAAAGAAGCCTTTTTCACCTTCGCAAAAAAACGGTAAGTATAAAGTATATGACCACGAGATTAACCATTGGTTCAAGTGGGTAATAAGCAGTGATTTAAGCTATGATACAGAAAAAATTTTATTTTTGGGGAACATATCCACTGCCGAAATTACGATAGCATATAAAAATGGCAACACCATAACCAAACAAACAGGTGCGAATATACCTGCCTCTCAAAGAGATATGCGATTGATAGGAGGAGGTTTCAAGATTTTCTTGCCTAAAGGAGAAAAAATAACCTTGTGGATAAAAGTCCGCCATTTATATTACCCGCGTCTTGTGATATTTAAGTTTGAAGATGTATTGCCTATCGTGTTGAGCATAAGCAAATCAAATTTTCAAGGAGCTTTGATACATGGAGGCTTGTGGATGATTTTTTTATACAATTTAATTCTATTGCTCATCAATCGAGATAGAATATACCTTTATTATTTGGGCTATTTGTTTGTATCCAATTCTCTGATACTGTTCACCTCTATAGCCCATTATTTTTATGTGGGTGAGTACTTGGCGTATGAAGCGCATATATTTTTTGGGCTACTTGGCAATATTGCCATTTGGTATATGGCATTTATCCGAGATTTCTTGGAAACGCGTCAAATAATGCCTCATTTGGATAAATGGGCTTTGCTCTATTTACGTTTTCGCGTTGGTTGGATTATCTTGATTTTAGCACTTTTTACCATAGATGTGATTTCTTATGCAGTTTGCTCATGGATAGTAAGTACTACAGTAGTATTTGATATTATACTGGGAGCAGGCGTAGCCATCCAACAGGGCAAACAAGAAAATCGTGATGTGAATAAATATCTTTCATGGGGTAGCTATTGCCTTTTTATAGGTGGTGGGCTTGCCACACTATTGCCTTTAGCAAATATAAAGACTAACATCCAAATTTTGGGTTGGAGCTTTAACTACTTTGAAATCGGTTTGTATGCACAGATTATCATTTTTTCGATAGGATTAAGCGTGCGTAGTAAGAAAATGGAGAAAGAAAGACGATTAGCACAGGAAAGGCTTATAACAGAATTAGAAAAAAATGAGAAACTAATCAAAGAGCAAAATAGCATTTTGGAAGAAAAAGTGCAAGAGCGCACCCATAAACTCCAACAGACCAACGAAGAACTCAATATAACGCTTGAACTCATAGAAACCGAAAGGCAAAAATCAGATAAACTTTTGCTCAATATCTTGCCTGTAGAAACAGCTTACGAGTTGAAAGAAAAGGGCTTTGCTACGCCCAAACATTATAATTTGATAACTGTATTATTCACTGATTTTAAGGGTTTTACGCATATTGTCGAGAAAATGTCTCCTCATGAAGTTATTGAAAATTTGAATACTTGCTTTTATGCCTTAGATGTAATTTGTGATAAATATGGTTTGGAAAAAATCAAAACCATTGGCGACTCTTATATGTGTGCGGGGGGCTTGCCTATAGCCAATACGACCAACCCTATAGATGTAGTAAAAGCTGGACTTGAGATGCAAGTGTTTATGATGCGTTGGAAAGCAGAAAAAGAGGCTATAGGCAAGCCTGCATGGGAGTTGCGTTTAGGCATTCATTCAGGCGAGGCAGTGGCGGGTGTGGTAGGCAAGAATAAATTTGCGTATGATATTTGGGGCGATACAGTCAATCTTGCCTCCCGCATGGAGAGCAGTGGCGAAGTAGGCAAGGTAAACATTTCAGGAGCAACTTATGAACTTGTGAAAGATGCATTCGTCTGCACATACAGAGGCGCAGTGATAGCAAAAAATAAGGGTGAAGTAGAGATGTATTTTGTGGAAAAGATATTGTAAATTTATCTTTGTAAACTACTAAAAATTATGAACCTATACACATACGAAATTGGTTTTGGGATATGACTTTTCGCTTACCCACAATTCCACGCAAAGACTGTCGAAAAGTGCAGTAGCGGAATTTGTGCAAAATAAAGACCTTGCCTGCATTTTCCGAAAATATGGGGTTATTGGTGAGTAAAAGGTGGGTAGCCAAGTGTGGTTACAGCACAAAATTACGTCCATCTTCCGAAATATCAACAACAGCAGAAAAAAAAGCATAAAATTTGTTAATATTGCTTAATGTATTTAATTTGGTTTTTGTAGTGCTTGTTATGGCTATCAAAAAAAATAATATAAATCTTTATCAAGTATAATGAATATACTATATTTCTTAAAATTTTTGAGAATAAGTCCTAATAACTCACCTGAATACAAGTTTAGGGAGCTGGCTTTGCTCATTATTTCTTCAATTACTTCAGTATGCGGAATTATTTGGGGATTTCTCTATTATATAATGTATGGTTTTACACGCCATTCACTACTGCCTTGGAGTTTTTC
>JAYTNK010000324.1:0-7336 GCA_043748375.1 Cytophagales bacterium | reverse complement strand
TCAACTATTCAACTATTCAACTATTCAACTATTCAACTATTCAACTATTCAACTATTCAACTATTCAACTATTCAACTATTCAACTATTCAACTTTCATGTGTACTATTCTTTTTTCGTATTTACAACACCCGCGCTATAGTTTGGTTTTAGTAGCAAACCGCGATGAATTTTACAACCGCAAAACACGTGTAGCAGGTATTTGGCAGGATTTGCCTGACGTATTGGCAGGCAAGGACGAAGTCGGTGGCGGCACATGGATAGGCGTAAACAGGCAAGGCAAATGGAGCGCACTCACCAATTACCGCGTGCCATTCGACCAACTGAAGCTAGACGGAAAGTCAAGAGGAAAACTTACTTTAGACTTTTTGACCACAAGCGATAGCACAGAAAGTTATTTGCAACGTATTTCGTCTGCTGATAGCCTATACAACGGCTATAATTTGCTTTTAGGCTCGCCTACCCAACTTGCCTACTACTCCAATATGGAAGGGCAGGCAAGAAATTTAACCGCAGGAGTGTATGGATTAAGCAATCACCTCTTAGACACGCCTTGGTTCAAGGTAGAAAAAGGCGTAAAAGAACTTAAAGATATTACCCAACAAATTGATTTTAACCCTTATGATTTAATAGATATGATGCAAAACAGCGAGAAAGCACCACCCACTCGCCTGCCCAACACAGGCGTACCTGTAGCTTGGGAGCATGAACTTTCTTCTCTTTTTATTGAAATACCCAACAGCCAATATGGCACGTGTTGCACTACAGTGCTACTGATTGATTATCAACAAAATGTGCGCCTGATAGAGAAGAATTATGCCCCAGAACGGGTTGGTATCGTACAAGACCTAACTTTTCATGAATAGACTTCTTGCGAAAGTGTTTTTTAGAAGCCTCACACCCTGCCCTCTCTCCATTTTGAGAGAGGGAAAAGGTACTTTCGCAGGAAGTCTAATTTTCTTTGTGACAGGTTAAAAATTTTGTAATCATAAAAAATAACGCTAACTTGGTGCAAATTTTTAGACAATTATGAAAAGAATCCTCGTTCCTACTGACTTTTCTGCTTCTGCTGATGCCGCCTTAGAGGTAGCCATCACTTTAGCCAAACAATATGACGCACAAGTAACCCTTTTGCATACGGTTTATACAGCATACGGGGCAGATATTCGGATAACAGATTCTTCTGTGCATATTGACACCTTGTATGATACAGAAAGGTTGAGAGCCGAGATAAACGCCCTCCAAATTTTATGCAAACAGCGTGTTGATAAAGCAGAATACGCGCTTTTAAGCTATCGCGTGGCTTCAGGCAAGGTGGTCGTTACTACTACTGATATAGCCCAAAACGAAAATTATGACCTTATCGTGATGGGAACGCGTGGCGATAGCCATGATGATGAATGGTTTGTAGGCTCAAATGCTGAAAAAATAGTGCGTACGGCACATTGCCCCGTCTTGAGTGTACGCCGTAAACCCGCTGATACTTCTTTCAAAAAAATAGTACTCGCTTGTGATTTAGAAAGCAAACATGAACTTCCAATTGAGCAAGTTAAAGCGTGGCAGGCTCTGTTCGAGGCAGAATTGAGCATCGTTTATGTGAACACACCCGCAAATTTTACACCTACGAAAGACGTGCATCGCCAAGTAAGTAAGTTTGCGCAAAAATATGCCATAGATAGTTATAGCTTTCATTTGTATTGTGATTACACAGAAGATGATGGCATCAATAACTTCGCACAATCGATAGAGGCTGATTTAATTATCGTCATTTCAGAACGTAAACATGGCTTTGCGCGGCTACTGTCGGGCAGTGTGAGCGAAGGCGTAGTGTATGGCTCACGGATTCCTGTGCTTACAATGGGGGTAGGCAAGTAGTTTCTGATGCAGCAAGACGATATAGATAAATTGTGGAGACTTCTCACCTCCTCTGATGAAGCAAACGCTGTTTTAGCTCTTCAACTGATGGAAGGGCTTGGTATGCCTGAAGAAATTAAAACCTTTCTCGAAGGCTGGCAAGCCCTTTTGCAACAAGTAACAGGTAAACCGTTTGCCTTGACGGATGTGATTCCCCACATGACAAGCAGCACAGAATTTAGATGGGATTACAAAAAAATAAAGGAATTGCCCAATGCCTTCAAACCTCTGAGCCACTTAAAAAAACTATACTTAAGCGAGAATGATTTGCAGACCTTGCCTACCGACATCAAATATCTGCAACAATTGGAGGTCTTGTACCTGCATAGAAACAAAATAACGCACTTGCCTGCCGAAATAAAGGAACTAAAAAATCTAAAAACACTCTCTTTAGACAATAATAAACTGCCAACATTGCCTTTAGAAGTGTGTACATTGCCCAATATTGAAGAATTGAATCTTTCTCGTAACTTGCTACAAACCTTGCCTGCAGAGGTAGGCAAGTTGCAAACTTTGACAAACCTAAACGGCTACACCAATAATTTTCAAATATTTCCTGAAATAATTGGTGCGCTAAAACAACTGAAAACGTTGGTATTAGGCGATAACAAAATGCAAGCCCTGCACCCCATTTTAGGGCAACTCATCGCTTTGGAATTGCTGAATTTGCACCAAAACGAGCTGTCGAGTCTTCCGCCTGAAATAGGCAAGCTGACTCGCTTAAAATCCCTCACGCTGTCCTACAATCGATTGGCAACCTTGCCTGCCGAAATAGGCAATTTGAATAATTTAGAGGATTTGTACTTAAGTTACAACCGCATTAGTATTTTGCCTGTTGAATTTGGCGGATTAACCGCCCTAAAAGGCATCATTATGGGTAATAATTGCTTGGAATCTTTACCCAAAACCGTAGGCAAGCTCATAAACATAGAAAACGTATTCTTAGAACATAACAAACTCCAAACCTTGCCTGAAGAAATAGGCGATTGGGAAAAAGCAAAGGTTATATCTCTTGAACATAACCAATTACAATACATTCCTGCTTCAATTGGCAAACTCAAAAACTTGGTGTCGCTTAGTTTACGCGATAATCAACTCACAACTCTACCCGATGAAATACAGTATTTAACGAGTTTGCAAACACTCAACATACAAAAAAACCTGTTTCCAGAAACGGCACAAATCCACATCAAAGCACTATTACCTCATCTAAAAATAGTTTTTTAAATGTTTTTTACGGATTACCAAGCTAAAGTGTCTTGGCAATCCATAAAAAACACTTTGCACTCATTAGCTGTGAATCGCCCTATTGTCGGTAGCCGCAAGACACGCCTCTTTGACAGCCTCCATATAGGTTGGGTGTGCGTGCGACATACGTGCTACATCTTCTGCCGAAGCGCGGTATTCCATGGCTACTACGCCTGCCGCAATCATATCAGCAGCACGCGCACCTATAATATGGATACCTAGAATTTCATCAGTCGTTTTATCGGCTAATATTTTGACTATGCCATCAATATCCATACTTGCCCTTGCCCTGCCAAGTGCGCGGAAAGGGAACGAACCTGCTTTATAGGCTGTTCCTTTTTCCTTAAGTTGTTCTTCAGTTAAGCCTACACTGGCTACTTCGGGCCAAGTATATACTACTCCAGGTATAAGGTTATAATTGATGTGTGGGTGTTGCCCCGCGAGTATTTCTGCTACAAAAACGCCTTCCTCTTCGGCTTTGTGTGCCAGCATTGCGCCATCAATCACGTCGCCAATAGCATAAATACCCTCCACACTTGTTTGAAGGTGTTTATCTACAGGAATTTTTCCACGTTTATCAACTTGGATACCCACCGCATCGAGTGCCAATCCGTCAGTATATGGCTTGCGCCCAATCGCCATGAGGCAATATTCTGCTTTGAAACTGTGTTCTACGCCTTTTGAGTCTTGAGCCGTTACCTCTACATAGTCGCCATGATTGACTGCTCCCGTAACTTTATGGTTAAGTTTAAACGTAACGCCCGTTTTTGCAAGACAGCGTTGCAGTTCTTTGCCCATAGTTCTATCCATAAATGGAATTACGGCATCTAAGTATTCTATCATGGTAATTTTGCTACCCAAACGCGCATAAACTGAACCCAATTCAGTGGCTATCACGCCTGCGCCAATGATAATCATGTCTTTGGGGATTTCCGTAAGTGTTAATGCCTCTGTAGAGGTAATAACACGCTTTTTGTCGATGGCAACGGTAGGCAAGGTCGAGGGCTTCGAGCCTGTGGCAATGATCGTATATTTGGTTTTGAGTTCTTTGGACGCGCCACTTGCCTCCGTAACTTTGATAGTGTTTTTGTCAATAAATGACCCCACGCCTTGATGCACGTCTATTTTATTTTTGGTCATTAAGAACTGTACGCCTGCGCAGGTTTGGCTAACAACTTCGTTTTTGCGTGCAATCATTTGTGGCATATCTGCCTTGAGATTCTCTAACTGAATGCCGTGTTTGGCAAAGCTATGTCCTGCATTATAAAAATGCTCGGAGGAGTCTAAAAGTGCTTTTGAAGGAATACAGCCCACATTCAGGCACGTTCCCCCTAAAGTACTATATTTTTCGATAATGGCTGTTTTGAAGCCAAGTTGTGAGGCACGAATGGCAGCCACATAGCCACCAGGACCTGAACCAATCACGATAACGTCGTAAGTCATACAAAAGAATAGGAGAGTTTTTATTTTTGTGTTCAAATATAAGTCAAAAAATCAAAAATTGCATACCTTTGTAAAATAAAGCCTTTTCTTTTTGATTTTTTGAACACTTGTTATCGTATCTCATCTTAGGAACAGTTATTAAATAAAGTAACGCTATTTTAAACGACTGTAGTGTAGGCTTTAGCCTGCGTGGGAATAATACGCAGGCTAAGCCTACGCTACAGACAGATGAGCCTCTTATTTAATTTTCAATCCTTATTCAATTTTTATTCCACCAAAAGAAAAATATGCAAAACGAAAGACCTCTTATACTCATTTCAAATGACGATGGCATTACCGCCTTAGGCATTCGCGCCCTTGTAGAAGCAGTAGCATCGATAGGCGAAGTGGTGGTAGTTGCCCCTAATAAGCCCCAATCGGGTATGGGACACGCTATCACTATCGGGCATCCGCTACGCCTTGTCAAAAACCCTGTGTTTGGTGAAAATGTCCTTGCCTACGAATGTTCGGGAACGCCTGCCGACTGTATCAAATTGGCACAACATTATGTTTTGCACGACCGCACGCCTGACCTCGTCTTAAGTGGCATCAATCATGGCGCAAATTCTTCTATCAGTGTATTGTATTCAGGCACTATGTCGGCGGCTATGGAAGGGGCTATAGAAGGACACGCCTCGATAGGCTTTTCGCTTTGCGATTTTAGCCATAAGGCAGATTTTTCGCATACAACTGAATATGTGCAACGCATTGTGCGCACAGTATTGTCAGAAGGCATTCCCAAAGGAATTGCGCTCAATGTAAACATACCTATTAAATCAGAAACGCCTATTAAAGGTATCCGCATTTGCCGACAATCAAAAGGGCATTGGGCTGAAGAGTTTGAAGAACGCACCGATCCTTATCATAAAACTTACTTTTGGCTTACAGGCAAGTTCGTAAATCAAGACCAAGGCGAAGATACAGACGAGTGGGCATTGGCACAAAATTATGTTTCAATAGTTCCTTGTCAAGCTGACCTTACTGCACATCATTTACTTGGCACTTTAAATCAATGGAACTTAAAATAGATCATAAAATCGTACTTCCCGCTTCTAAAAGTGAAAGCAATCGTGCGCTTATTATACAAGCACTTGCCTACCACCAAACAGGCACTATTATTACGCTACATAATCTTTCAGAAGCTGCTGATACAGTAATATTAAAAAACATAGTGGATTTTTTGGCAATAGAAAAAAATAATTTGGAACTAAACGCTGAAGATGCAGGAACTGCGTATCGTTTTTTAACCGCTTATTTGGCAATTACCAATCAAAAATGTTTGCTGACAGGTTCTGCGCGTATGCAAGAGCGACCTATCGGCATTTTGGTAGAGGCATTGCGAACATTAGGGGCTGATATTGCTTACGTAGGCAAGGAAGGATATCCACCGTTGCAAATAAATGGTTTTAAGCAACTTGCCTACCAAATAAATGTGCAAGCCGATGTAAGCAGTCAATATATTTCTGCCTTATTGTTAATCGCGCCTCTGTTGCCTATGGGTTTAGCGTTGCATTTGGTAGGCAAGATTTCCTCAAAACCATACATCGAAATGACCATACAGCAAATGACGCATTTTGGCATTGTAATAAAAGCAGATTGGGAAGCCCAAACATTTTACATAGCACCTCAAAATTATCAGCAAGCAAGTTATACCATAGAAAGTGATTGGAGCGCGGCAAGTTATTGGTACAGTGCTATGGCATTGCTTACACCTGACTTTTGCACCAACGTCAGAGAACTAAGACGAGGGAAAGTGGTAGGCAAGATGAACCTATTGCTGAAAGGTTTGCGTGCTGATTCTTTGCAAGGCGATAAATGTTTAGTAAATTTAATGCCGTATTGGAGTGTTCAAAGTAAGTTTACAAATGAAGGAGTGGTTTTAAATAATCAATCACCTATCTTGCCTCCCAATTACCACTTAGATTTTTTAAATTGCCCTGATCTTGCCCAAACTATTATTACACTTATTGCAAACTATATACCCGCTATGGGGCCTTGGCAGGTAAGATACCCGCACCCTCCTCTGCCTTGGAGTGTGCAATACCCTGCACCTACAAAAGCACGTTTAGCAAAAAGTTGGTCGTTTTCAGGTTTAGAAAGTTTGCGTATTAAAGAAACAGACCGTATCATAGCTTTAAAAAATGAATTGGCTAAATTAGGTACTGAATTTTATCTTAAAAAAACTACTGCACAAGGTGAAATATGGGGCTTAAAAAAAATAGAAGGCTTTGTTTTAGAAGAACCTGTTAGCATAAAAACCTATCGCGACCATCGAATGGCCATGTCTTTTGCACCTTTGGCATTAATTCAAAAAATAATAGTACAAAACCCTGAAGTAGTTCAAAAATCATATCCTAATTTTTGGCAAGAATGGGGGAAATTTCAAGTTTGTGTAAAAGAGAAAAAATTAATTAAAATACGCGCTACAAATAGCAAAATAATCTTATAATTA
Organism: Cytophagales bacterium; assembly: GCA_043748375.1. Classification (GTDB taxonomy): domain Bacteria; phylum Bacteroidota; class Bacteroidia; order Cytophagales; family Microscillaceae; genus RDXI01. Next base: position 241 of record JAYTNK010000324.1, on the reverse strand, counting down.
TTACAATTCATAATTATCTATATACTCATTTTGAAAAAAAAGTAGGCAAGTTTAAAATATATATGCTTACTTTGAAAAAAAAGCAGGCAAGTTTAAAACCTATATACATACTTTACAATACAAAATACATACGTAAAAAGACTACTTGTTTGTTTTATAAAAAACAAGTCTTGTTAGGCAAAATAAATACTTGTATTAAAAAATGTTAAAAAATAAAATGTTATAAAATTAGGACTTACGC
>JAYTNK010000323.1:0-4005 GCA_043748375.1 Cytophagales bacterium | reverse complement strand
TAAACAAGTTAAACTTTGTAGCTGTCCTATTTCGGCAGGCAAGGTAGTTAATTGATTCCTTGATACATTTAAACAAGTTAAACTTTGTAGCTGTCCTATCTCGGCAGGCAAGATAGTGAATTGATTATTAGAGCAATCTAATGTAAGTAAGCTTTGTAGCTCTACTATCTCGGCAGGCAAGGTAGTTAATTGATTACCAGAGCAATACAATCCTGTTAAATTTTGTAGCTGTCCTATCTCAGCAGGCAAGGTAGTTAATTGATTATCAAAGCAATACAATCCTGTTAAATTTTGTAGCTGTCCTATCTCGGCAGGCAAGGTAGTTAATTGATGACTGACGCAGTAGAATTCAGTTAAACTTTGTAGTTGTCCTATCTCGGCAGGCAAGACCGTTACTTTTTTGTCAGCATAGCTGTATAAAATTGTTATGTTTAATATACTACCCTCTCCTTTCCAAGCACATAGAAAAAGGAAAGGAAATAATATTTTTGCGCTTGCTATAGTGCAATCATAATATTGTTCAAACTCCGTTTGATAATGAATAGCGAGTTGCATACCCAACTCAAATTGCGATTCATCACCTTGTATCAATCGCAAAAGATTGTTAAATTCGTGTGTCATATATATAAGAAGATGTTATCATAAATATACCTTGCTTACTATGCGTAATAAAAACATTTAAGTAAATTTATTTTTTTTTAATTATGTTTATCGGATACATTTTATTTTATACTATTTAATTATGTATTTTTATTTTTTTTGAAATACGCTCAAAAATCACAGACATACCATCTTTAATTTTGATTAATTTATAATTATTTCAAAAAAATCATATATTTCACCTTTTTATTTATATTTTTTATAAAATAAATATATAGGCTTTTTATATATACACTTTATATTGAAAAATAAGTATATAGGCTTTTAACTTGCCTGCTTTTTTTACAAAATACTTATATAGGCTGTATAAATCAATCTATTTTTTACAAAACAAACACATAGGTAATCAAAGTATCTAAAATATAAAAATATATAACTTACTTTTTAAATACTACATTTTCTTACTGTACATTTTTGAATGTATTATATAAAGATAGCTAACAGATGCTTACAACGTGATTATGCTTAGAAAATGTATAGTAATCAAATACTATTTATATACATTACAATTAAATAGTATTTTATTTAGGTATAGCAGATGATATATTTTTGCTACATTCACTATTTATTGGTATTTTTCGGCAAATTATAAGACTCCACCTTATAAATCAAAATAATAAAGCCATAAAACCAGTACCAAAAATAAGATTATTCCAAGTTATGAGGCAAAATAATATCAAAAAACACCTCCTTCATAAAGGAGATGTTTCTGCACATCCTTCAAAAAAGAAGGTGTTTTTTGTAAACCTAAATAACTGTCATCACTAACTTAATGGAAGTAGATACTACCCCTTCAAATAGCCCCTTGTTTAACAGTCGAATGGACAGAAAAACACTTTCTTTTTCTAAAAAACTATATATGCTTTATTTACATTTTAAGTTATGGGCATTTCAATATAACCAACAACTTATCAGTTAGAAAATAACACTACCCTAAAAAAATATACTGCATTTTTTTATAAATTCTTGTACATAAAAAACGCGCTGTAATTAAGCGTTCATGATATTTTCTATCTCGTCTGCCTCTATAGGTATGGTTGCCATGAGGTCTATGTTGCCTGTTTCCGTAATAAGCACGTCATTTTCGAGGCGAATGCCCAAACCTTCAGCAGGGATATAGATACCTGGCTCGCAAGTGTACACCATACCTGCCTCAAAACGGCGGTAACGACTGCCTAAATCATGCACATCAAGCCCCAAATGATGCGAAGTACCATGCATGAAATATTTTTTGTAAGCAGGATTTGCTTCGTCTTGGTTTTGGACTTCTTGCATAGTCAGCAAGTTTAAGTCGACCAATTCTTTAGTCATTAGCTCGCCTACCGCTCTGGTATATTCGTCCATGACATTTCCTATTTTTAGCATATCAGTCGCGCCTTTCATTACACGCAAGACCGCCTCATAAACTGCCCGTTGGCGCGTGGTAAATTTACCGCTCACAGGCACACAACGCGTAAGGTCAGAGGCATAATTGGCATATTCTGCCCCCACATCTAACAGAATAACCTCGCCTGCCTTGCATGGCTGACTGTTTTCAATGTAATGCAACACACACGCATTCGCCCCTGAAGCCACTATAGGCGTATAAGCAAAGCCTTTTGAGCGGTTGCGGAGGAATTCGTGGGCAAACTCTGCTTCTATTTCGTATTCCGTTACGCCCGGCTTAATGAAGCCCAAGATGCGTCTAAATCCTTTTTCCGTAATGTTGCAAGCGGTTTGTATGAGGGCTATTTCTTCCGACATTTTGGTAGCTCTCAAACGATGCATGAGCGGGGTAAGGCGTTGATAGGTATGCAAAGGGTAATTTTTTTGGCACCAATGTGTAAAACGTGCATCACGGGTTTCAACCTCCACTACAGCCCGTGAGTGTTCATTTGTATTTAGATAGACATATTCGCACAGTCCCATGAGCATATTGAAGGTAGCCGTAAACTCGCTCAGCCAAAATACAGTGGTGATGCCTGACGTTGCTTTTGCCTCTTCTTTGGTATATTTATGCCCTTCCCAAACGGCTATAAGTTCGTTGGTTTCACGCAAAAACAATACTTCGCGCATTTTGGGGTCGGGCGATTCAGGAAAAAGCAATAAGATACTTTCTTCTTGGTCGATGCCTGAGAAATAAAAAATATCATTGTTTTGGCGAAATGGCATCATGCCATCGGCATTGGTGGGCATTAAATCGTTCGAGTTGAGCAACACGAGGCTGTTTGGCTTCAAGTGTGCATATAGGCGTTGGCGATTAGCTACGAATAGGGTAGTGGAAATAGGAAGATATTTCATGATAAAGGCAGGGTTTCTTTTTGAAGTATAGCAAATCAGTTGTTTTGTCCTTTGTGAATGGTATCCACTACTCAAAAAGGAAACTCACTGCAAAAGTACCTATTTTTTAGTATATTGCCAAAACTTGCCTGCCCACCCACAATGCCTAAAATTAAAAATAAAAGCAAAAAAAAAATAAAAAATGAGTGTATTTTCATAATCTTAAAAAAAAAGTGTATTTTGGTTTCAAATTTGGAATAACTCTCTTAAGAGGCTGTATTTCCCCTTCTATTTTAAGAATGGCGGGTACGCAAGGCAAAAATACATATCAACATGGAAACTTTAAGTACACGCGAAAAAGCGCGGCGCATTAATATGGACCCCAATACGTACGGCTCATTTGCCGAGATTGGCGCAGGACAAGAAACCGCTGCTATGTTTTTCAAAGCAGGTGGTGCGTCCAATACGATTGCTAAAACGATGTCTGCCTACGACATGACTTTCAGCAACGCCATTTATGGTGTTGAGGAAAGCGGGCGATACGTAGTACAATCTCGCTTATTAAAAATGTTGGACAAAGAATACCGCCTCCTCGAACAGCGATTGGGCATCAAGATGGGCTTTGAGCGTTGCTTCTTTGCTTTTGCTGCCACAGTCGCTACGGTCAATTTTGCTAAAACTAATCAGGGGCATGGCTGGCTTGGATTGCGCTTCCAAACCGCTCCACAAACACCCCCAAGCGACATCATTCTGCACGTAAAAATGCACGAACACGATACACTTGCCCAACAACAAGCCGTGGGAGTATTGGGAACAAACTTGATTTATGCCGCTTTTTACCTGCGCGATGACCCAGAAGCCATGATAATTTCGCTCATGGATGGGCTGGCGAATGAAGACATCGAAGTGGATATGTTCAAGGTAAGCGGACCCGATTTTGAGCATTTGGATAACCGAATCTTGAGTCTGCAATTAGTGAAAAACGGACTGACCAATGCCGCTATATTTGGACCTGATGGCGATGTTATTCAACCCTCCGATTTGCTTTACAAGAAAAATGCGCTTGTGTTGCGTGGTCGCTTCCGA
>JAYTNK010000322.1:0-8236 GCA_043748375.1 Cytophagales bacterium | reverse complement strand
AATAACACCTACAAAATCCGTTTAGCTGTCAAGAGTAAAGGAAAGGGTAAAAGTGGTGGGTTACGTGTGGTAACTTATCTTGAACTTGTCTTGCAGGCTGAAGAAGTTTCTCAGGATATTTTACTTGTTTCTATTTACGATAAAGCAGACACTGATACTATAGACGAAAGTCATTTGAAGTACTTGATTGATATAGCTAAAGAAGAAAATCACCCCGAATAATTATGCCGTTAAAACTTCCTATTTATTGCCAACTTAAAGCCATCAAAGATTTTTTTGCTTTTGAACCTGATTCAATGGCTTTAGATGCTTTACTCGAACAAAACTTTAAGCAAGCTAAAAATCGTATTGATTTACAGGATTTGATATTGAATAGAAGTAAACTACATTTAGATATTGATTTAGAGGATTTCTTGATTTTGGCAGAGGCAGATGTACAAAATAGAGGATTAGTATTTTCTTTGCTTGACAGCTCGCAAAGAGGCAATAGACAACTTTCTTTTGAACCTGAAATTTTTGAATTTATAGAAAATGAACAAGCAAACTTGCCTACTTTTCTAAATCCACATACATTATTTTTATTGGATAGAGAAAAAGAATTTTGCGAAAGATTTGAGAAAAAATACGGTTTTTGGTTTTACAACGTTGAACGTTTATTTGAAAAGGCAGCATTTATATTAAGTTCCGCGCTTTATAATGTTACCAAACAAGTTACCGCAAGCGCGAGGCTTTCTAATTGGGGAGATTTAAGGGCTTTTCGCCATCCTTGCAATGCTATGGTAATTGTGGATAATTATATTTTTTCTCCTAATTATAGGCAAACTTATCAACAAAACATTTATGATAATATCGTATTATTCTTAAAAGTTGTATTATTAAATAATTTTGAAAATATTGAATTTGACTTGACTTTTGTATCAGAAAAAGATAGTAAAAATAGATTTACTATTGACGAATTATACAATAATTTGAATCAAAAATTAGCAGGAAATTTTACTAACATTTATTTCAATTTGTCTATTATTTTTACTAATGAGTTACCACCTGATTTACAAAACCACGACCGCAATATATTTACCAATTATTTTTGGTTACATTCGGGATATTCATTTACGTATTTTGATAATAGGGGCAATACAGCTAAAGAAACTAATTTAACTTTGCATAGTATTTTGGGTGGATTTTATAACAATGAAGCAGGCGATAATCCTATTTTTGATGCGGTTCGTTTGCATTTAGATAAGTGTAAACATATTTGTGATGCACAAACAAATACCGACTATTTTAGAGGCAATAAACATAATCGTTTATTAGATTTTTAATTTTATCGGCTTGCCTGCTATGCCACAGCATATTACTACAACCTATTTTATGATAAAAACTATCGTTATAAAAATTGCTATGCTCTTGTGTTTGAGCAGTCTTACTTATGCCCAAACTATTCCTCAAGTCGCTTCAGGAAGTGTAACGCGGATAACACTTTTCAAATCTAAATTTATAGAGGCGCGTAATGTGGATATTTGGCTTCCAGATGGCTATAATATACAAAAGAAGTACAATGTTTTGTATATGCATGATGGGCAAATGCTTTTTGACAGCACCCAAACATGGAATAAAAAAGAATGGGGCGTTGATGAAGCCATGAGTACTTTGATAAAAGAAGGGAAAATTAAAGATTGTATCGTGGTTGGTATTTGGAATGGAGGGAAAACACGTCATACCGATTATTTTCCACAAAAACCTTATCAAAGCCTAACCAAAGCGCAACAAGATTTTGTAGATACAAAATTGAAAAGTGCAGGCAGGACAACCAATACTTTTAAACCACAATCCGATAACTACCTAAAATTTTTAGTAACTGAATTAAAGCCTTTTATAGACAAAAAATATGCAGTTTATAAAGATAAAGCACACACTTTTATTGCGGGAAGCAGTATGGGAGGGCTTATTTCTATGTATGCCTTGACACAATACCCACAAGTTTTTGGTGGAGCGGCTTGTTTATCTACGCATTGGGTAGGTATTTTTGAGGTACAAGACAATCCTATACCACAGGCTTTTTATAATTATTTAGAAAAAAAATTGCCTAATGCTAAAAACCATAAACTTTATTTTGATTATGGCGACCAAACTTTAGATGCGCTTTACCCACCACTACAGGCTGAAGTAGATAAAATCATGCGCAAGAAAGGCTGGACTGAAAAGTCATGGATAACGCTGTTTTTCAAAGGTGAGAACCATAGCGAGCAAGCATGGAGCAAACGGCTTGCTAATCCTTTACTTTTTTTATTGGAAAAATAAATGCGCTTTTATATCAAAAAGAAAATGCGCATGCATTTTCAACGCCTAAAAATAAATTATTAGCATTAAAAAGTTTAATTCGCAAAAAAAGTATATTTATTACTATCTTTGCACAAAAAACATTTTATACGCTCATGACGCGCTCTTTTTTATTTTTCCTTACGCTTTTATGCGTTGCCTGCTGTACGTTAAGCACGGCTACTTTTGCCCAAACCTTCGAGAAACCTACGGAGTATATGGATTTTATGGGCAAGAAACAAATTGAAATCAGTGAAGCCCACATGAGCTACACAAGTGCTGCTGCACACGGAAAATCTGCTCGAAAAGTAGATAAACGCCGCAAAGAACTGATTAATAGCAATCTAGAAGCTATTAAAACCATTAAAGCACTGCCCGATTGGAAAGGTGATGTGGCATTACGCGATTCTACCGTATCGTTTTTGAATACCAGCTACCATATCTTAAACGAGGACTATGCCAAAATAATGGACATGGAGGAAGTTGCCGAGCAATCTTATGACCAAATGGAGGCGTATCTCAAAATTCAAGACCTCGTTTCCGAAAAATGGAGTCAGGCGAGTACGCGCCTACGCGAACAAGTAGCCGTTTTTGCCAAGAAAAATAACATCAATCTTATCGCAGGCAAGGACACAGATTTGGATAAGAAAATAGTAGCCACCAATAAAGTTATGAAATATAAAAGAGAACTATATTTAATATTTTATAAATGTAGCAACCAAGAAAGTTATGTAGTAAGCGCCATGAACAAACGCGACTTGAATGCTATCGAGCAAAGTAGAAGCTCTTTAGAAAAATATACTACAGAAAGTTTAGCAAAACTTCTCAAAATAAAACCATTCAATGCTGACAATTCAATCGTAGATGCCTGCCGAAAATGCCTGCTATTTTATCAAAAAGAAGCTAAAGAGCAAGTCCCTGCTATGCAAGAGTATTATACAAAAAAAGAAAACTTTGAAAAACTGGGGAAAGTCATGCAAGAAAAAGGAAGCAACCGTACTCAAGTTGATGTTGATGCCTATAATAAAAGTGTAAAAGAAATGAATATTATTACCAATAAATACAATGCTACCAACGAATTATCAAACAAAATGCGTACAGAAGCTATTAATAATTGGAATAGTACAGAGGATAAATTTATGGATAAACATATCCCCAAACACTAGATAATAAAGACTTTACGATTACAAAACACTTGTAATCAATATATTATAGGCATAAAATAACAAAATACTTTACGCCTTTCGCTTTTTAAGCGTTATAACTTGCCTGCCCACCGCTTGGTTTTGGCAGGCAAGTTTATAACTTGCCTGCCCGCTGCTCATGCAGAAGGATAGCAAACACCTGTTTATTTAATTCACATACCTAATATACTGATTATCAGTTTTTTGCAATCTTAAATTCTGCTTGTTTTACAATTTTGATTAAAAAAAAAAGATTTATCAAAAAAAAAAGCTAATTTTGCAAATCCTTATTGGCATAACGAGTAATTTCGGAAAAATTGTTTTTTTCTAAAAAACACCTTTTTCTGATTTAGGATAACTATCCAATTTTTATAAAAAACTGTTTTTCATTACGACATGAAAGTATCTATAAAAAAATCTTTTCAAATATTATATACCGTTTCGTATCACGAATTTCTTGGGTATTTAATAAGTTCTTATGCCGTACAACTTGGCGCAGAGGACGAACTGATGATGAGTTATCAGCAAGTTTCTGACTCTAATGTGCATGAATTTAGCGCACGTTTAGATGACATAGATCGCCGTTTGGTAAAACTTTCTGATGCCATGAACCCCGATCATATTGCTAAATCTTTTGCTGATAAAGCTACAAGAAGTGCAAAAAAAATCAATACGGAAGAGGTTTTTTTGAAAATATACAACAAGGAAAAAGGCAATAAACCTTTGCAAGAAACTATAGAAGCCCTCATTGAGGAGAAACGCCATGAGGCATTGACGCTTATCAATGAGCATAAAAAAATGTTTTTTGTTTCAGGAAAAGATGGTTACCCCTGCCCCCAAAAAGGCGAAATTAAGTTTGTAAATGATAAAGCAAACGTAAAATTCCACTTCCACCGCCACGAAAAAGGGACACAATACTATCCTACCTTTTATTATTTAGAGGACAAACTAACACTCAATAATCAAAACAAAGTTTCACACTTGATTTGCAAAAATCCTGCTTGGCTCATTTTGGAAAATACACTTTATACGTTTCATGAGAATGTAGATGGCAACAAAATCAAGCCTTTTTTGAAAAAAGGTAGCATAGATATTGAACGCCAAATGGAGGAAACCTATTTTACCAAGTTTGCAGTGCCACTCATGCGCCAATTTGAGGACGTAGTAGCTGACGGTGTGGGTTTGGAAATTATCATTGAAGAACACTCGCCAAAGCCTATTTTATTGCTCAAAGACCATAACACCCAAACCAGCAAAATATTTGAAGCAACAGCCCCAAACACGCATCATGATATGGTGATAGAATTACAGTTTGAGTATGGCACCAATTCATTCAAACCTGAAGATGCCAATACGCAATTCCCCATAGATGTAAAACTTAACGTAAAAGAAAATGGAGGCGGTTATGAATTTAATAAAATAAGACGCAATATAAAACAAGAAACAGCTTTCATTGAATTTTTGCACAATCGTTCTTTGCCCCTACATAAAGGCAAGGCTGTGCGTAACAAAATGGAAACTTTAGCATGGCTCAATACACACGAAGTAGAGCTAAAAGCGCAAGCAATTCATATCGAATCGCGCCTAACAGATACCAAACGCTACTTTCTTGGCAAACCCCAAATAGAGATTGGTATCCAAGAAAAACAAGACTGGTTTGACATCAAAGCCGTCATTCGTTTTGGTGAATTCTTAATTCCATTTATGGATTTGCGCAAGCATATCCTTCAAAAAAAGAAACAGTTTACACTGCCTAATGGCGAGGTAGCTGTTATTCCCGAAGCATGGTTTACACAATATGGCGAATTATTTAACTTTTCGCAAAGCACCAACGGAGAAGATGCACATATCCGCAAATTTCATCTTAATATGCTTTCTGAACTCCATAATGGTAATCATGCGCAAGTAGTGATGAATCAAAAGTTAGAGGCATTGCGCGATTTTACGGATATAGAGCAATATGACTTGCCAAAAAACTTTAAAGGCGAGCTTCGCCCCTACCAAAAAGCAGGTTATGATTGGTTGCGTTTTTTGCAACAATACAGCTTTGGGGGATGTTTGGCTGATGATATGGGCTTGGGCAAAACAGTTATCACCCTTTGCTTGCTACAGGCACAGCGCGAAAGTGAAGACCCCAACAGCAAACGCGCCTCTCTACTCATTATGCCCACTACCCTGCTTTACAACTGGCAATTAGAGTCGAAAAAATTCACCCCTAAATTAAAATTTTTAGAATATAGAGGGGCAAATCGCAGAAAAAACTTAGAAGTATTTGACTTTCATGATGTGGTGATAGCTTCTTATGGGGTAGTTCGCCAAGACATTGAATTGCTAAAAAAATATCAATTCAATTATATTATTTTGGATGAAGCACAAGCAATTAAAAACCCTACTTCTAACGTAGCACAAGCTGTACAAGAATTGCATGGCAGACACCGCCTCACACTCACAGGTACACCTATAGAAAATAGCACCCTCGACCTTTGGTCACAAATGGCTTTTGTGAATCCAGGTTTATTAGGGACAAGCAACTATTTCCGAGATGAATACCAAAACCCGATAGAAAAGAACCAAGACACAGAAAAATTAAAAAAATTGGGGCAAATCATCAAGCCATTTATGTTGCGCAGAATGAAGTCGCAAGTAGCCAAAGACTTGCCTGAAAAGGTAGAGCAGGTCGATTATTGCGATATGACCGAAGAGCAAGAAAAGGAATATGACCGCCTAAAATCACAATACCGCAATGAAATCATGCGGCATATCGAAACAGGCGATACGGCTAAATCAAATATGTTTATCCTTGAAGGGCTTACGCGTTTGCGCCAAGTAGCAAATCACCCTCGCATGATTGATGAAAACTATACAGGCGACTCAGGCAAGCTCATTAACGTGTGTCACCGACTGGAGAATATAGTAAATGAAGGCAGTAAAGTGCTTATTTTCAGCCAATTCGTAAAACATTTAGATATAGTACGTGATTATGTCCGCGAAAAAGGTTGGAAATATGCTTATCTCACAGGTGAAACACACGAAAGACAAAAACAAGTCGAAAAGTTTCAAAATAAAGATAACGTCCAAATTTTCCTTATCTCGCTTCGTGCTGGTGGTGTAGGCTTAAACCTTACTGCGGCTGAATATGTATTTATGCTTGACCCATGGTGGAATCCTGCCATAGAAGCTCAAGCCATCGACAGAGCGCACCGTATTGGGCAAAAAAACACTGTTTTTATTTATAAGTTTATCTCACGCCATACTGTAGAAGAGAAAATACTTGCCCTGCAAGCTACCAAAAAACAATTAGCTGATGACCTTATCACAGCAGACGAAAACTTTGTAAAAAGCCTTTCGCAAGAAGATTTATTGCAATTACTAGAATAGACTTCTTGCGAAAGTCTTTCTTATTTCAAGAGAGGAGAAATGATTTTCGCAAGAAGTCTATTTACAACTTATTCTACCTAGTTATTTTTTTAAATTAGATTTGCTTTAAAAAATTAGGTTCTCTGACAATTTTTGTGGGGGTAAAAAGTGTGGGGGCAATCCATTGTGCTTGCCCTTGCTATTACAACACATTTTGTACTATAAACACCCTAAAAATTAGGCAAAATAAAGATTTGTCTTACAAAAAAGGTAACCACAAGGGATTGCTCCTACTCAAGAAACATCCCCAGAAAAATTGTCAGACAACCAAAAATTAAATGCTAATTGATGGTCAATTAATTAGAAAATGTAATTTTATCTTAATAAAAATGATTGGGTAGAGTATTCGGATTGGTTGGAAATCAAAAATACAGAGCATCATAACCGAAACAGATTTACTGAATTGGTATGAAAAAGCGTTGCGAGGAAAATTCTCGGAAAGCATTGGCGACAGGGTTTTGAAAAACATCACAGACGAAATCCTTGTAGAATTTCCTGCAACAAACAACGTAGAATTTTCCGAGTTTTACAATAATCGTGGTTACGACCTATTATCAAACCAACTATTTAATTTTCAAGCCTAACGCAGGCAAGTTCCATCATTTTAGCCACTAAATCACAACAGCAATCAATATAGATGCAAATGGAAGATAAAATTAATAAAATGCTTATTGTTGATGACGATGAGGATATTTTATTTGCCGCCAAGTTATTGCTTAAGCGCCATGTACGCGAAATTGTGCTTGAAAAAAACCCGCAACGCATACCTTTTTGGCTCAATAATGATAGCTTTGATGTTATTTTATTAGACATGAATTTTAGCCAAGATACTACAAGCGGTAAGGAAGGGCTTTTTTGGTTACAAGAGATTTTACAACGCGATGAGCAAGCCGTTGTTATTATGATTACTGCCTTTGGTGATGTAGAAACCGCTGTAGAAACACTCAAATTAGGTGCTACAGACTTTGTGTTAAAACCTTGGCAGAACGAAAAGCTATTGGCAACTATTCATGCTGCCTCTAAACTCCGTAACTCACTTGCAGAAGTAAAAAATCTAAAAGACACTAAAAAACAACTTTTTGAAGAAATAAACCTGCCTTTTGGTGAAATGCTGGGCGATAGTCTTGCTATGCGCCAAGTAAAACAACTGATTGATAAGGTAGGCAAGACTGATGCTAATGTGCTTATTTTAGGGGAAAATGGCACAGGTAAAGAATTGGTTGCAAGAGCATTACACAGAAAATCCCCACGCATTGAGTGCGATTTTATAGGGGTAGATATGGGTGCTATCAGCGAATCATTGTTTGAAAGCGAAT
>JAYTNK010000321.1:0-5066 GCA_043748375.1 Cytophagales bacterium | reverse complement strand
ATTGTCAAGTCTAACGACATTGACAACTGCTGTGCCCAAAAACAACCACAGTGCCTAAGCGCAACAGGGTCATATGCCCCATTCGAAACGTCTAAAATTGTCTTCAGAAAGAAGTAAGCGTAACCTTTCTCTCATGGAGGGTGATAAAAGCCTGTTTTGTCATTTTTTTGCTGCTTTTCTGCCTTGAGAATGTCTGTTATGGTAAGTTTGCCTATACGGTCTTCGAGAAAATAAATTGCCTTGCCTACGTTTTGCAATTTGTCATTTTTTGCTAAACACAACAAGGTTTTGTTGGGCAAAAGTCTTGCCTGCCAACAACCAAAGAAGGATAACAAACAAAAAAATTCTCATAGCGCAAAAGTAGTCTTTTTTTCTGTTAGTGTTAGAAAAGTCCAGAAAACCTTTTTATTCTAAAAAACCTTTCGCTGCTGCACTTTTCGCCAAATTCTGCCAACAAGCCTTTGTTCACTTTGTATGCGTTATCGTAATTCAATTTCTCTTGCCATACAATTTTTTGCGTTAAAATTACAGCAGAAACTTGATATATCAAATTTTTAGGGGTATCTTTTTAAACAAGAAACGAACATTAAATAACTTTGTCTTTTAACCTTAGTAAAAGACTGACAGGCAGTTATTTAACAGCGTACCTCGCACTTCTTATTTCGTACCTCTTCCCAAGTGCCGTTATTTGATAAGTCCAACCATCAAACTTGTCACAAGTCCAACGCCTAATATACCGCCCAAAACTTCTAAAAAAGCTGGAAAGTTTGCACTTTTTTTAACCGATATTTTATTGAAGTTATAAGAGTCTAAACCAACTTTTTTAGCCTCCTCGCCCATAATACTGACGATGTTAGCGTTATTGCTTTCAATCAATTCATGCACCCAAAATTCTTGGTCTACAGTGCGTTCCAAACCATCCTTGCCTACCTTATATGTTAGAAAAAAGCGGACACGCAAAGGGGTTTCTTGTTTCTCAAAAGTGCGCATAAAGATGCGGGTATTATCTTGATTGCCTCTCTGCTTAAATTTAATTAATTTTAGAGGTGGTCTTGTAAAACGTGGATTGTATTTGTAATAGGGCAAGGTAAATTTTGGTAATACATACACACTTCTACTATTTGGAAATACCACTTGCTGGCTTTGCGTAGTCAGTACATTTTGAACTATTTTTTGTTTTCCTTTTTCCGAACCTACACTTGGTGTATAGCCCTTAATCTTAGAGCGACGAGAACGTGAGCGAGCTATTTCTGCGCTTTTGTTAAACAAGTCATGTTTTATATCATTTACTATCAAGGCTGAGCGTGTCCAGTCTATTTGTACAATTTGACTGCCCATATTTTGCATTTCAAGCAAGGTATGATTGCCCTTCGTGCGGTTTCCCAATACCCACTTATAGGCGATTTTTATAGAATCTTGGGCGTTTTCCTCGACGAAACCTTTATTGGCTACGGGTGTAAGTTTTTCGGTAGTAAAACTGTAAAATTGATGATGGGTACAACTACTTCCCATGAGAAGGTAGGCAAGGCAGGCAAATAGATTATATAAACGCATAGACAAAGCAAGGTATTTTTTGCAAAAATAGGTGTAATCTCGCAATACCTTGTTAATAACCCGTTAAGTAGCGATTATTAATGTTTATAAAAACTGGGTTAAACTATTTATATTAAGTTTATTACTTTCTTAAAAGGATACGGCTTATCCAAACAGCTATACTCGCCTGTAAGCCCCAAAACAACACATTGCCCCAGCGCGGCGATAAATTACGGATTATGTTCTCGCCTTCTTGCACTCCAAAAGTTTGTCGCATTTCAGCATCTACAAGGCTAACTTTCAATCCAATATAATCAAAAATTGGTATCCAGTAGGTTTCGAAAAAAGCCAATATCAAGAATGCCATCACAAAAGATAACCACCATGCCTTGCCTACCAGCCACTTGCCTGCCCATACATACAAGCAAGTTCCTACAAAAAAAGCGTGAAGCAAGCCCACCCAAATGTAAACAGCATAAACCGCTAAAATTTTCATACAAGTTGGATTTGTCTTTAATATGTGTTGTGAATCAAATAATTTCACATCAGATTAAACGCATCAAAATAAAAGTTCCCCCAATTCCATTGGGGGCTATTCAAATTTGAACCTCTAAAGAGGTTCGGTAAAGCACAAGCAACACCTTCAGGTGTTGAATTTACGAGTAGCCCCCAATGAAATTGGGGGAATGGTAGCAATTTTCACACATTCGAAAGCTCGAAAATTTTGATGCGTTTAATCTAATTTCACATAGCGGTTTTTGCTCATGTGCCAAAGATAGCGTACTTTTGTAAGATATATTCAGATAAATAAATAAAAAATGAAAATTGTTGTAATAGGTGGAGGAGCAGCAGGCTTTTTTGCGGCATTGCGTAGCAAAGAAGTTAATCCAGAAGCTTCTGTAATAGTATTGGAAAAGGGTTTGCAATTTCTTGCCAAGGTTAAAGTTTCGGGAGGTGGAAGATGCAATGTTACTCATAATTGCCATGAATTGGCAAAACTATTGCAACATTATCCACGTGGCGCAAAGTTCCTGCGCGAACCCCTGCAACGTTTTATGCCTGCGGATATGATAACATGGCTACATACAAGGGGTGTAACCGTAAAAGCTGAAGCTGACGGGCGTATGTTCCCTGAAACTGATGATTCTCAAACCATTATTGATTGTTTTTTAGATGAAGCGGAAAATAAGGGCGTGGAATTGCGCTTGCAGACAGCCGTGAATAAGTTGGAAATCTTGCCTACCAGTTTTGTATTGCACACAAAAGAAGAAGTCTTCGAAGCCGATAGCGTTATAATAGCTACAGGTGGTAGCCCCA
Source organism: Cytophagales bacterium (assembly GCA_043748375.1). Classification (GTDB taxonomy): domain Bacteria; phylum Bacteroidota; class Bacteroidia; order Cytophagales; family Microscillaceae; genus RDXI01. The sequence continues at coordinate 2,216 of JAYTNK010000321.1, read as the reverse complement.
AATTAAGTGGTTTGGAATGGTTGGTCGAATTAGGATTGACAGTAGTCGCGCCCGTACCTTCGCTTTTTACATTTAACTTACCCAAAAACCCTATTACAGAACTCGCAGGAGTGAGTACGCCTGTCCGCGCCAAAATTGTAGGCACAAAGCTCGAACAACAAGGCGATATGCTGATAACGCATTGGGGATTGAGCGGACCTGCTATTCTCAAACTATCGGCTTGGGCTGCCCACGAACTTGCCTCCGTAAACTATACATACCAAGTAGCTATTTCGTGGATACCTGCTATGAAAGAGGACGAATTGCGAGCTTGCCTACTTATGCACAAAAATACGAGCAAAAGGCAGATAGGTAATGAAACCTTAGACTTGCCCAAAAGATTGTGGCATTTTTTATTGGAAAAGGCAAAAATTTATATCGATACACCTTTCGATGAATTGCGCAACCAAGACCTCAACCGCCTTGTGAGCTTGCTGTGTTATGATGTGTATGACGCACATGGCAAAACTACTTACAAAGAGGAGTTTGTTACAAGCGGAGGCGTAGTATTGAGCGAAATTAACCCCAAAACGATGGAGTCAAAAAAAGTACCAAGTCTATATTTTGCAGGCGAGGTATTAGACATAGACGGTGTAACGGGTGGATTCAACTTCCAAAGTGCGTGGGCAACAGGCTATGCAGCAGGTAGTTATGCTTCTGTACCCTCTTCCCAATCCAATGATTCGAGCAAGGCAGTTCGATAATCTATGCTCATTTCCTTTTTGTTAAAGGTAAGTATAAGACGCGTAAACATACCTTCCACACTTTGTATATACTCTTTACCAACCATACGTTCCAAACCCTGCTTCACTACATACAAACCCAATCCATTGCCTTTGGCAAGTTCTGTACCTCGCGAAAACATTTCAAATACTTTAGGTAAAAAATTAGTTGAAACCCCTAAACCATTATCTTCAAAAGTGAGTGTTGCTTGGTGTTCATCAGATTCGGCTATGATATGTAGAGCGGGGGCAGGCAAGGCATCTTCACGCCTATAAAGTGCAGAATTCTCGATGATGTTTTCCAACATCATTTGTAGAATTTCGGCATCTGCTTCAAATTTGAAATTGGGGGCGATAGTAGTTTCTATTTGAATAGGGTGCAATGTCAATACTTTTTCGAGTGCGTACCCTGCATCTTCTACAATTTCAGAAATATTGACAAACTCCAGCTCAAGTTCTTTGCCTATGATATAACTTACTTGATGAAGTTTTTCCAACATTTTATCCATTTTCAGTACCACACCTTCTATTTTCTCCAACACCTCTAAGGCGGGTTCAAAATCAACGCAGTCCATTCTACCAATATTCGATAAGCCTGTCAGTGTTGCAACAGGCCCTTTGAAGTCATGAGAAGCTCGATAAATAAATATATCTAACTCCTTGTTGGTTTCCATAAGCATTTGATTGCTTTTTTGGAGTTGTTCGGTACGTTGTGCAACTTGTGCCTCTAATTGCTGATTCATGTTGGTCAGCATTTCATTGGCATATTTTACTTTGACTTGGGCAGCGGATAGTTGGGCTGTTTGTTGTGCTAATTGGTCGCGTTGGGTAATAATTTCTTCAGTTTTTTGAGCAAGTTCGGTATGTTGAAGCTCGATATTTTCTTTTTGTTGCGTAATTTCTTCGTTTTTATTGTGAAGAACTCGATGTGCCTTGTGGCGATAGTTTAAGTTCAAGTACAATAAAAAAGCCAGAATAAGTAATAAGCCAACACCTCCCAAAAGGATATAATTATAGAGTCGTTGGTTTTCCATTTGCAGGTTATAATAGTTTTGGGTTTTAGACAAAAGGTGCGAATTGTTTACGCCTTTTTCTTCTATTTCTTTGCGCAGGTTGATTACTTTCAAGAAATACGCTGTGCTTTTCAAGTCATCGCCCATTGTATCATACAAATAACCCACTCGTTCGCACGCCTCTGCCAATATTGCTTTATTGCCTGATTCTTCGGAGGCTTTTAAGTAAAGCAAATAGTGGTCAAGTGCTTTTTGTTGGTAGTCGTCTTTTTGATAAGAGAGTGCGTAATAAAAATCTCCAAGCGTTTTGTAGGCAACTGCTGTGCGATTGTGTGCTTTCGCATCTATAAAAAATTCAAGCGCTTTTGTGTAATTAGGAATACAATCTTTGTCCCTTTTTTGTATGTCATCACTTTGAAAATTAACATCGCCTACCGTCAAT
>JAYTNK010000320.1:0-5082 GCA_043748375.1 Cytophagales bacterium | reverse complement strand
AAAATGCATGTTACGAGGGGCAAGATGCAGAAAAGGTTGTAACTATATTTGCAGTGCCTACACTTGCCTTACAAGGCTTAAACGATGCTTACTGCCTATCTGCTCCCGTTTTTAATCTTGCGGCTACGCCAATAGGAGGAAGTTTTACTATCAATAATGTAGCTGCTACGCAATTCAATGCCTCTTTGCTTGGCGCAGGCAATCACACCGTGAAATATACCTATACAGATGGTAATAGTTGTATCAACAGCCTGACAAAAACTGTCATGGTAAATCCTATACCCACTCTTTCCAATAATGTAAATCTTTCTTACAGCACCAATCAAGCACCTTTTGCGATAGTAAGTTCACCTTTAGGAGGCACTTTTACCATATCAAGTAATCCCGTTGCTATTTTCAATCCAAGCACTTTAGGAGTAGGTTCACATACGCTTATCCATATTTATACAGATGCCAACGGCTGTAGCAATTCACTCATCAAAATTATCAGTATTACTGAGCCACCTACGTTGACCAATACAGCAGGGGCAACTTGCTGGGTAAATCAAAATATAAGCGTTGATGCCAATATGACAGTTACGGGAGGTACTTCCATGACAGGCGCGATTGTAAGTTTTGGTGCAGGATATGTAAGTACGCAAGATAGATTGGTGTATCCGACTTTCCTTTATGGCGTTACGGGCACATTCAATACTACTACAGGCGTACTCAAATTAACAGGCACTGCCACCACTGCCCAATACCAAGAAATTTTGCGCTCTATTCAATACCAAAACATAGCAGGCACAGGCTTTGGTACGACCAAAAACATCAATTTTACAGTAGGTGATGTACTCCCTTTTTATCCTTGTGGAAGCTCATCGGCGCATTTTTACAAATTTATTCCTGCCGCTGCCATTACTTGGCAGAACGCTAAAATAGCTGCGGAAGCCCAAAACTATTTTGGTACGCAAGGTTATTTGGCTACTATTTCTTGTGTTGCTGAAAACGATTTTGCCTTTAATTCTATAGCACAGCGCGGTTGGATTGGCGCAAGTGATGACAATGCTTTCACAAGTGGTTATTCGCCCAATGGCGAAGGACAATGGTATTGGGTTACAGGTCCAGAAAAAGGCACACGCTTTTGGCAAGGCAATCAACCTGGTTTGGCAGTGGGTGGACTTTACAATAATTGGGAAGCAGGCGAGCCAAATAACTATCAAAACACGAACGAAAGTTTTGCGCACTTATTGGAGAATGGACGTTGGAACGATTATACTTTCAATAATTCTGCTATTGTAGGGTATTTCATAGAATTTGGGGGCTTGCCTACCGATCCTTCAGTACAAACTACCAGCTCAAAACAAATCCAATTAGCTACTAAACTTGATTTTAATATCAGTACAAAGTATTGTGTAAATGCAAGTACCTTTACGCTTATGGGTACGCCTGCAGGTGGGGTTTTCAAAATAAATGGGAATGTAGCTGACACCTTTAACCCTGCTATTCTGGGTGTTGGAACATATCAAGTAAATTATGAATTAGCCGGTTGTACAATTGCTACCACCAAAAATGTAGAGATAAAAGCCTTGCCTACCGTTAGTATTACGGGTATGCAGGCAAGTTATTGTACCAATGACTTGCCTACCGCGTTGGCTGGCTTGCCTACAGGTGGCGTATTTACCATCGATGGAACTGCGCTTACCCAATTTAATCCTGCGACTTTGGGCGCAGGAAATTATACGCTAAAATACAGTTATGAAGATGAACATTTTTGTAAAAATAATACAACTAAAAATATAAGTGTGTATGGCTTTGCTGCTGTTAATTTGATAGGTTTGCAGGCAAGTTATTGTATTACGCAGGCAAGTTTTGCTTTGCAGGCAAGCCCGATAGCAGGTATATTTACCATCAACAATATCAATGCCACTCATTTTGACGCAAGCACTTTGGGCGAAGGTACGCATGAAGTAAAATATACCTATACCAATGCACAAGGTTGTTCGAATACTGCGGCTCAAAATGTAATAGTACGCGCCTTGCCTGCCCTGTCCTTTGTAAATGTGCCTGATGCTTATTGCTCACAAGCGACTCCGTTTTCGTTAGAGGCAACTCCAGCAGGCGGAATTTTTACTGTCAATGGCGCAGTTGGCAATGTTTTTAATCCTGCTCTATTTGCTATAGGCGATGAAGTAGAAGTAAAATATACCTATACAGATGCCTATACTTGTCCAAACGGTATCACTAAAAAAGTAGCTATTATTTTTTCGAGTAGTTATTTAAGTATCAATCAGTCCGTAAAAATTTGCCCTTTTGAAGCCAATGGCTATCCTTTAGAAGCCTTGACTTTGGCTGAAGAACAAACCTTAATCGCTGCTAATGGCGCATTGCAATATACATGGTCAAATGGCAAAACTTCGCGTACGATTTTCATGAAAGAAGAGGCAGACGCAGGCAATTATACCGTAAAAGTAAAAAATGGCGTAGGGTGTCCTTTACGCGATATTGCTTATCAAGTAACAATTGATTGCCAAACACGTTTTTCAGTACCAAGTGCATTTACACCTAATGGAGATGGCAAGAATGACATTTGGAAAATATTTGGAAGCGATTTTATCAAATTAGATTTGCGCGTATATAATCGATGGGGCGAACTTATTTATATAGCGAATAGCCAAAAAGATACTTGGGACGGGAACATAAATGGTAAGCCTGCGCCTGCAGGTATATACGCATGGACAGTTAGCTACGAAAGCCCACTCAAAAATAAGGCAAAAACAACTTTACAAGGAACACTTAACCTCATACGATAAGCACCCACACTAATTTATTTGCCTATTGACTATCTTATTTATTGCCTTCTACTGATTGTAAAAGGGATATACAAGTAAATTTAAGTTAGTACTTATTCAAGAACCGTATCGTTATTATTTTGATAACGATACGGTTCTTGGTATTAGTTCGTGTCAGTATGACAAGGTTGTTGGGAACGTTTTTTGTTCTCTGCAAATTATTACAGCACCAAACAATTCTGAAAAACTATATTTAGCTATAATTTTTGGTTCTTAGAAAGTTATAGCGGGATTTACTAAAACCACTCGCGTAGCTTCCCCTTTTATGGCTTTGCGCGGTGCTAAAGCGGTAACAGACGCTTACAGCGTGGCTCATTCTTAGACGGGTTTCCGCAATAACTTTTGAAGAACCTAATTTTTTAAAGACAAGCCATTTAACAGTAGTAGTTGTATTAAATTCAAGAAAATAGCAGTCTTATTTATATTCTAAATCCATAATACGTTCTGCTTGCCTAAGTCCAGAGAGGTATGCGCCATGCACTGTACCACGATACTTACTAATAGTATGCTCTCCTGCAAAAAAAAGTTTGTCATCTATACCACTTACAAAAGCATCATAATCAGCATTTGAAGCTCCTTTGTTCATGTATGAATATGAGCCACGCGTAAAGATGTCGTTTGTCCATTTAGTGGTAAGAATTTGGGTATAGTTTGGAATGGCATTGCCGTATATTTTTCGCAAAACGTCCATAACGTCTGAACCTATTTGATTAGTCGTCTGCCCCTCCATAGTTTGCCCATAGTTTCCAAATCCGAACGCCAAGAGTGCATTTTTATCTTTAATTTTTTTGTAATTAACAAAGTAGGGGTATTGCCCTTTTATATCGGAACAATAGCCAATGTATTGCGCGTCTGTATCCCAAAACGCAGAAGGGAACACAAGGGCGGTTTTATTTACGAAGCCCATTTTTAGGCGTTGAATAGCCCCTTGTTTATCGGCAGGCAAGGCAGGCGAGAAAGTTATACCGCCACTTTTGAGTACACCCAAAGGTAATGTGCAAACTATATATGCTGCATTGAATATTTCTGCAGTGCTGGTCGTAACTTTTACGCCATTGCTGTCGTGTTCTATTTTTGTAACGTTTGTATTCAGGCGTATATTTAGCCCTTCCGCCAATAGGTTTACTATGGCATCATAACCATCAGGAAACAATACGTCTTTCCCTGGAAATTTCTTATCATTTTGCCAATAAGCTGCGTCCATTTCTTCTATTGCCCCTCCAGAGTCAAACTCTGCATACGCGCTTAATTGGTATTTCATAATATTATCTGTCAAGTAACTGCTATTATAAGCTTGTACAGCGTCCTTGAAAGATTGCCCTGCTTGTCCGTTACTTTCTATGCTTTTAAGCATATTATTGTAATCCTTATAATATTTATCGGTGGTGTCGCTATCTATTTTAGCCCCATTCGTATTATAAATCACCAATTTCTCATCATTGGTTTCAAACATTTCAGCGCCTGCACTTTTGGCTAAAGTAGTAATAGGGTTTCCGCCTTTTGGACCGTGAATCCAAGACGCACCCAAGTCGACAGGAAAGCCTAATGAGCGGTCTGTCCAAATTCTTCCGCCTATACGATTTCGACCTTCCAATACCGTGATATTACTAAAGCCTGCCCCTTTCAAAGCCCGTGCCGCACCTAAACCTGCTATACCTGCCCCTATAACAAGGATAGGCGTGTCTGACTTTTTGTTGCTATTGCAAGAAGTTATGAGATTAGATAAGGATAGCCCTGCAAGCCCGATAGAAGATGTTTTAAGAAAGTCGCGACGATTCATAGTAAAAATATTAAAGATTGGTAAGGCAATTTTATTGCTCAAAAGGAGTAAATAGTTGTAAATATAGCTGTATGTATTAGACTTCTTGCGAAAGTGTTTTTTAGAAGCCTCACACTCTGCCCTCTATCCATTTTGAGAGAGGGAAAAGGTACTTTCACAGGAAGTCTATTAGCTTTTTCTTGATAAATTAGTCTGTTTCCCTTCAGAATTTTTGCAAGTAATTATCTTTAGGTCTTGGTCGTAGGTAAGGATAAATTGCTGTTCTTTTTCGGGGTGTTTTGCGATAATAGTACGTGTGTCTTTGTTAAATTGAATTATTTCAAGTTCTACTTGTGGTAGCATATCAGGTGCGGGTTGATAAACTACTTGTAGGTGCGAAGGATATTGTTCAATTTTGAATATTTCTGTACCTTCCTTGCCTTCAAAATTACCTGAAAAGCCTGTATAACGTTCGAATTCAGTAGCAAGCCT
>JAYTNK010000319.1:0-1532 GCA_043748375.1 Cytophagales bacterium | reverse complement strand
GCAGGCAAGAATAATAAGAGAAGAACAGTTTTATGCAGAAAATTAGGCATCATAAATCATTTTATTTTTAAGTTATAGCAAACTCATGAGATTTGTTGTGCCTATGGGCGTATGTTTCATAAAACCTTCCCCGTAGGTTGTACCAATAAGTCTGCCCATTTCTCTCGCTCTGCCTTCCAAGAATTGAAAGAACTCATTAGACGATATGGGAGTTTCGGGTTCGGTGCTATCTGCGTGAAAGAATTGAGTTTTAAAGGCTTTAATAGCTTGCAACTTTACATCCCAATAAGGCGTAATATCCACCACAAGGTCTGGGTGAAGATACCTGTCTTGCAAGTAGTGATAAATAGTTTGCGGTCGCCACGCCTCTTGCTCACTGCCATCTATATCTTTGGTGTGAATTTTCCGTAATCCAGAAAGAAAACAAGCATCATGTGTGAGTTGCGCAGCGCGTCCGTGGTCTATGTGTCGGTCAGAAATAGCATTTGCCAAAATAATAGTAGGGCGATAACGCCTAATAATTTCTATAACGCGAATCTGATGCTCTTGGTCATTGCGGAAAAAACCATCTGCAAAAGCAAGATTTTCACGCACATCTATTTTTAGAATTTCTGCCGCGTTTTTTGCTTCTGCTTTTCGAGTTTCGGGTGTGCCACGCGTACCGAGTTCGCCTTCAGTAAAGTCTATAATACCTATTTTATACCCTTGCGCCAAATGCGTGAGGATAGTGCCACTACAGCTCAATTCCACATCATCGGGGTGTGCAGCGAGGGCAAGTATATCGAGTTTTGGAAAATTCATACGCAAAGATAGGCATAAATCGCGAAAGGTAAAAAAACATGACCGAAAAGGTTACATCAATACTTCTTTTATAATTTCAGCTAATTTTTCTAAATATAATACATCTATTTCAGAAAAGTCATTTAGTTGATCGCTATCTATGTCCAATACCATCTTAACAGCTTGCCTACCCTTATCAAAAATAGGGACTACAATTTCGGAGCGTGAAGCTGAACTACAAGCAATATGATTTGGAAAAGCGTCCACATCTGGCACAAGCATAGTTTCTCTTGTTGTATAACACGCACCGCAAACGCCTCTTGTAAAAGCTATGCGCGTGCAGGCAAGTGTTCCTTGAAAAGGGCCCAAAACCAATTCCGTTTCGCGTGCTATGTAAAATCCTACCCAAAAGAAGCCAAAAGTTTCGCGCAATACCGCTGTGATATTGGCAAGATTGGCTATCAAGTCTGTTTCAGTGCTAATGAGTGCTTGGATTTGAGGTAAAATAGCCTCGTATTTTTCAGCACGAAGGGTAGTTTCAGGAATAAATAAATTTTCTGACATAGTTACACTTTTTTTTGATTTAATAAATTATTATATTGCATTTATTGTTTTTAAAAAACTTCGTTGTAAAAAAAATGCTTTTTTTGGGGCTATTCGTAAATTCACCCCCTATGAAATGCAGGGCTGTTAAATGCTATCTTGCCTCACCCCTCCTCTCCAAATGGATAGGGGAAATATCAGTAGATAAT
>JAYTNK010000318.1:0-1794 GCA_043748375.1 Cytophagales bacterium | reverse complement strand
GATGGGTAGTTTCCATTTTCTTTAAATTTTTAGATACACAAAGGTATTGTTTTTTTTGGAATCCAACAAATAATCTCAACTAATATTATTAGCTAATATTATTAACTAAAAATATTAACACGTTATTTAGACTTATTCTAAATTAGCTTATTTTTGCAAATATAATTCCTAAATAAAAATTTAATTTGCAAATAATAATTTTACAATGTATCTTTGCAGTATGAAAAAGCGTAATCTTATTTATATTCATTCTAAATAAATAAAACATTTGGAAGTGTCAAAAAGAATAGCGTACTTTGCAACGCTACTCATAACGAATCGGGGCTAACTGCCCTGCTATAAAGCAAGGCTTTTGCTTTTTGGTACATACCCATATTTTTATACAAAATAGGTATGCGTCCTAACCTGAGCGTTTAAGAAACGTAGACCCCGAAACGGTGAGTAGCAGCAGGTTAAAGGCGCATACCTATTTTAATTTGTGCCAAATGCTACTCACCTATCACAATGGAGATTATCCAAATCACGACAGACGCACATGGTGCGCAAGTCGTATCTGCAAAGGAACTATACACATTCCTACAAATTCAAACCGACTTTACTGATTGGTGTAAAAGAATGTTTGAATACGATTTTACAGAAAACCAAGATTTCAACCTCCTCAAATTTGAGGAAGTTCGTTTGGAGGGAAACAGGCAAGTAAAACGCGCTATCATTGATTACGCACTCACCCTCTCCACCGCGAAAGAAATCGCCATGCTACAGCGCAACGACAAAGGTAAGCAGGCAAGGCGGTACTTCCTTGATTGCGAGAAGAAGCTCAACGCTTTACCTAAAAAGAGTGTGTTAGAAAGTTTAGCAGAAGGCTTCGCACAAATGGCGCAGTTAGAAAAAGCACAACTCGAACAATCACGGGAACTCAAAGCCCTACAGGAAAGCCAAGAGGCTATGGTAGGCAAGTTGCACGAAGTAGAAGCAAAAATCACCAATCGCAATGAGGACTTTTACAGTCTGGCAGGTTATTATGGTTTGAAACACAAAAAGTGGAACTTGACACAGCCACAAGCACAGCAGACAGGCAAGAAGCTGAAGAAAATCAGTAGCGAACTGGGTTACGACACGTTGTCGGTCAATGATGCACGCTATGGTGCTGTACGTACTTATCACGCCCACATACTTCAAACAGTTCTTGGATTCTAATTTAACAACCCTTATGAAAAATAAAAAAGTTGCCTCCGCTATTTTCTCTGCTGTTTTAAGTAAATCAGGCAAGGTCTTGCCTACGAAACCCAAGCCAGCCCGCAGTGTGGTAACACCTGCAAACGATGCTATCATCGAATTGATAGGGGATATGTTTTTAGAAGCACGCGCTTCTGAAATTGCCGAAAACTTACACGCTTTGCTGAACGAGTTCTTTTCAGATTATGACAACGTGTCAAGCACCAATCCTGCTTTGATATCGAACTATGTGTTTATGACTACGAGTCTGTGTAAGTTTTTCACACGCTTACAAACTCTATACGCTAAACTCAAGCCACGAGATGACTGATAACGCACGCGCAGAGGCTATCCTTGCCTACCTAAGCGACCAAGCAGAGAAGCGAAAACGCCTGCTTGCCTTCGCTAAACGTAAGCACCTTGCCTGCCCTACTGCCGACACACGCCTCGACTTAGATATTGCGTTGCATATTCATACCAGCCTCAACGCGGTACTGCGGGCTATAAGGTTCATTCAATAAAACCTGAAGCCTGCCCTACAGACAAATTTTAGCTTGTGCCAACGTTGGCACAAGCTCA
>JAYTNK010000317.1:0-2880 GCA_043748375.1 Cytophagales bacterium | reverse complement strand
GTTTCTGCTTCTTTTTTGCAAGAAGTGAACAAGACGATGCAAGCGCAAAGGAGAGGAAAGAGTATTTTTTTCATATCGATAGTTGTTTTTGAAATTTTGAGCGTTTAGTATTGCCTCAAAACTTACTACAAAGGTACATGAAAAGACCTGCCCTTTGGGACAGACTTTATGAAACGCCTATTTTGGCGCATGAAATTTGCGTTTGAGTTTAGGAATATAAGTATCCATGCGTTTTCAAAAGGTCTTTTGTTTGTCTTGAGGCGATAAAGCAACCAACCAATTACTTTTGGAAAGTAAGACAAAATCTATCTGATAGGTGATTTTCAGATATAGGGGTTGTTTAGTTGGATTTTTCGGCAGTAAAAAATGCGTGTTTTGGCGTGAAATGAGGCAGATTTTGCAGTCGTAAGTTATACACATCGTAAAGTGGTTTTGGGAGATTTAGACAACCTCGAATGGGGTTGAATTATGAATAGCCCCACGTGAAACGTGGGGTAAGCGAAAAGTCATATCCCAAAACCAATGTCGTATGTGTATATTACGGAAGCGTACCGAGAATTAGCCATGCTGTGCGCCTCTGTTTATTCATTTAGCACTAACAAGGGATTCTTACAGCATGGCTACGCGAGAGGTTTTGGTAAATCCAGCCATCACTTTCGAAGAACCCTTTATTTTGTATTTTAAGTGTTTGGTTTTCTGCTTCTAAGGCTTCTACGCGCCTCAAAAACTCTTGAGTACCGAAAATGTTGAGTGTGCTAAGTGCCTCTACTTGCCTACCGAATACGAAAACCTTGCCTGCCTCTGTAACCTCTAACAGTTCTTCGCCTGTAGGAAAGATAATTTTTACTTTCTTACCTACTTACTTTTTGGTAGGCAAGACAAAGGAAAAGAGAACGTAGAGAATGAGTAGAGTTTTCATAGTTTTAAAATTCTTTGACAATTTCGTGGGTAGTGCCTTCAGGGATGATGATAGTTTCGGTTTCAGTAGTGGTAATACCATTTTTAGTTTTTGTAGTGGTTACATATACATTTTGCTCCCCTGCAAAAGTCAATATATTTTCCATCCCAGAATTAAAATTTAAAAAAGTGGTGTAATCTGTGTAAAAAGTACCATTCGTTTTTTGTACGCCTAATTTAGTTGAAAACTCAATTCCAAATTTATCCCCATTTTGCGCGTTTATTTGTGAATAATTAGAGCAATTTAATCTGATAAAAGCCTTTTTAGGGACTAAAAAATCGGGCATTTCATAGGTCGTATCCCTTTTAAAATCAAAAGGAATATGTCCAACAACTGAACCCACTTGATTATCAGTGTCCAAATATTTGTTGCCATCTACTTCATACTTGATACCAAAATACCCTGAAGAATTTGGGATAAGTTCCTCATCTGTAGCATAAAAAGATAGCTCATAATAACCATTTTTATCTGTTTTTGTCTTGGCTTTGATTCTATAGCTACCACTACCAAACATAGAAGGATAAGCAAAATCTACCTTCACTACAGTTTTGGCTATAGGTGCGTTTCCGCCATTCGTTACCAAACGTCCTTTTATTGTGGTGCATTGGTTTTTGCATTTAGGTTCAACATCTTCCTTATCGCAACCGAAAATGGCAAATAAACTTGCAAAAAGTAATAACAGCAGATTTTTTTGTAATAATCTCATAATTGATTTGAGTTAGATTAACTGCCACAAAAGTACAGCAATTTTTTGGCATAAAAAAAACGTGAAAAACGAGCATTTGTATTATATCGTGTTTTTTGCTCCATTGATTAGGCATGATATTCCAAGATTAAACCTTTTTTACACAATTCAAAATAATCATTATCAACATATTAGAAAAATTATGTAGAGCTGTAGTAAATGCAAGATGTCAAAGTTTAATTTGCACATTGCTAAGCCTTTGCGTACTATCATGTCTATATATCTGCCATTTTAGAAAAATCCACAAGGTTTTAAAAACCTTGTGGATTTAATACACTAATTTTCAGCTATTTAAACCTTTAAATTTTACAAAAAACCTTGCATAAAAGGATTTGGCAGACATATAGTTATGGCTCTTCGAAAGTTATTGCGGAAACCCGTCTAAGAATGAGCCACACTGTAAGCGTCTGTTATCGCTTTAGCACCGCGCAAAGCCATAAAAGGGGGTTTTTACAGAATAGCTACGCGAGTGGTTTTGGTAAATCCCGCCATAACTTTTTAAGAACCTTAACTGTTAAATGATCAATGTTCAATGATTATTTTTGTTACTTTTGCCTTGCCTGCCACTGTAGTATGCAAGAAATACATACCTGCAGGCAAGTTCGTTTTCACTTCAGTTTGTGTGCCACGCCAAACTTCTACGCCTTGCGCATTGAGTAGGCGCGCAGGCAAGTCGAGTTTGTCCTTGCCTACCGAAATGGTAAATGTGCCGTTATTTGGATTAGGATATACATTCAAAGTTTCAATGCCTTCTACAAACACTATAGGCGAATACGAAAACTTGCCATCAAAATCCACTTGTTTCAATCTGTAATAACCATCATTCGGATTACTCACTGCCAACTGATAACTGCTCACTGTAGTACTGTTGCCTTTGCCTTCTACAAAATTAATATTTTTAAAGGTTTGTGCATTATCGGAAACTTGTATCTCAAACCCCTTGTTATTGATTTCAGAGGCAGTCGTCCAAGTGAGTTTTACGGTTTCGGTTTGCTCGCCTGCTTGCTCTACGCGCTCACCTGCAAATTTAACAAGCGTGATAGGCAAGGGCGTGTCTTCTGCCCCTACAGTCCAATCCGAAAAGCCATTGATGCCTGTGGCTTCTACAAAGCCCGCGCCATTTGTGCCATTGGCAAAGCCTGAACCTGCATCTGTAGCTTGTTTCCAACCTGTAGCT
>JAYTNK010000316.1:0-3426 GCA_043748375.1 Cytophagales bacterium | reverse complement strand
CATAAATGGCAAAGTCATAGTCATCAAAGGCATTAGGATCAATTTCTAAAGTAAGTAATCCTGTAGTTTTTATTTTAAATTGATACCAAGCTGATTGTTTTTCTCCGCCTGCTACACAACCTACTAAATTATTGGGATTGGCAAAATCATTCACGCCTATGCCCCCTATATTGTCTAATGCAAAATTAGCATTTCCACAAAGAAATCTACTTTTTACACAGTCATTATTGTTTTGAGCATTTATTTGTAATATTATAAAATAAAAAAATAAACACAAACAAATATTTTTCATAAATAGCATGTTAAATAATTAGTACATCTTATAAAAACAAAGGTAGCCAATTTTAAGCATAAAATATCAATAAATATAAAAAATTATAATTATTAAAAGTTATTACAGAAATAATCAACGTGCTATAGCACCCTAATAATATACACATACGAAATTGGTTTTGGGATATGACTTTTCGCTTACCCCACGTTTCACGTGAGGCTATTCATATGTGTATATATCATTTTATTAAAAGGGTTCTTAAAAAGTTATTGCGGGATTTACTAAAACCACTCGCGTAGCTATGCTGTAAGAATCCCCTTTTATGGCTTTGCACGGTGCTAAAGCGGTAACAGACGCTTACAGCGTGGCTTATTCTTAGACGGGTTTCCACAATAACTTTCGAAGAAACATTAAAATCTTATTCTTTACGGTATTTTGATGTAAAAAAGCCTCCGCTATTCTATGAATAACGGAGGCTTTTGGTATATATTTGCAAAATTAGTTTGCTACGGTAAGGTTTACGCGTTTTCCTTTGATAGTGCTATTATTCATAGTTTGAATAACGTGTTGTGCATCACCTACGGGCACATCTACGAAAGAGTGTTGGTCGTAAATATCAATAGAACCGATTTTGTGTCCGCTAATGCCTGTTTCGCCTGCTATTGCTCCTAAAATATCGGATTTAGATACTTTTTGGTTTTTGCCTAAGTTGATAAATAAGCGAGTGCTTGCACCACGTTGGTCATTATTGAATTTTTTGCGTTCGCCACCTTGTCTGTCATCGCGGCTGTTGCGATCGCCTCTGTCATATCTATCGTTGCGATCATTACGGTCGTTGCGGTCATTACGATCGCCTCTACCTTTATCGAAACGTTTGTTACCACCACGATCTTGTGATTGTTCTTTTTCACGACTGTTTCCGCGTGCGTTCAAGTCAATAGCTTCTAATGATGAAGTTTGTTTTACCTCGCCTACTTGCATGTGAAGCAATGCTTCTGCTACTTGTTTGGAACTAAAACCTTGTTCTTCTAAATTAGCGAGTAGTGTATCGAACTTGCCTATGTAAGGTGCAGTGTTGGTTAGTTGTTCAAGCAACTGTGCTTTGAAACGCTCTTGGCGTTTTTGATGCATCAATTTAGGAGAAGGCACGATACCTTGCTCGATTTTCACTTTGCTAAAACGCTCAATGTCGCGCAATCTGCCTGCTTCGCGGCGTAATATAAACGTATAAGAGAGTCCTTTCTTGCCTGCTCTACCTGTACGACCTATGCGGTGTACATAATACTCAGGATCAAGAGGGGTGTCAAAATTGAATACAGCTTCTACGTTTTCTACATCAATACCCCTTGCAGCTACGTCAGTTGCTACTAATATGCTCACCAAACCCTTGCGGAAGCGGCTCATTACGGCATTGCGTTGCATTTGGCGAAGGTCGCCATGCAATCCTTCTGCGCTATAGCCTTTGGCTTGTAATTCTTCTACTACTTCATCAACGCGTTGTTTCGTATTGCAGAATGTTAGCATCAATTTGAGGTCGTTCATCTCAATAAGGCGATGCATCAACTCCATTTTGTCTTCTTCTCTTACTGGGAAGTAATACTGCTCAATAGAAACGTTTGTAAGTTGTTCGTTTACAACTTTTACGAATTGTGGGTTGCGCTGAAAACGTTTGGTGATTTGGCGAATAGCATCAGGCACTGTAGCAGAGAAAAGCACTGTTTGGCGTTCTTCTGGCATTTTTGCCAAGATTTCTTTGATGTCATCAATGAAACCCATGTTAAGCATTTCATCTGCTTCATCAAGGATAACCGTTTTGATATTGCTCAAAGATAATGTACCGCGTTCCATGTGATCCATCAAACGACCAGGCGTACCGATTACGATTTGAACGCCTTGTTTCAATTGCTTGATTTGGCGATCTATAGATTCTCCACCATATACGGCTGCAATGAATACATCACGCTTGTATTTGGCGAGTTTCTTAAATTCTTCTGAAACTTGAAGAGCAAGTTCACGTGTAGGGCAAAGCACTAATACTTGTGTTTTTTTGCTTGCCGTGTCGATACGTTCAAGTACGGGAATAGCGAAAGCTGCAGTTTTGCCAGTACCTGTTTGAGCTTGACCGAGTACGTCGCGGCCTTCAAGTAGGTAAGGGATAGCTTGAGCTTGGATAGGAGAGGCTTCGATGAAGCCCATGTCCTCAATCGCTTGCTGTGTATCAGCCGAAAGCGAGAGGTCTTGGAAAGTTACAATTGACATAGAATATAATTTAAAACAAGAAAATATCGGAAAGGTTTGTTTTCCCACACTTCTTGTTTCGGGTGTATTCCGAGAACACACTTTATATTAAGAAAAATGAAAACTAACCCTTTTTATTTTCGCTGTGCAAAGATAGATATTGTTTTTGAGAATACCAAAAGAAAATTTAATTTTGTATATTCCGCTTGTACGAATATATATTTGGTTTATTTGCTAAAACTTGGTTTTTGCCTTATATTTACAATATTTTGGAGGGATTCGCGCAATTTTCAGGAGGTAAAGGAAAATAAAACCGTTGTAAAAAAAATATAAAAAGATTGAAAAAAGATGAAAAAAAAGTGAAAAGTATTTTTTTTTAGACTTTTTTTAGTTTTTTTCGCAGGTTTCCGTTGAATTCTGACTTGGTTTATTCAAAATCCAACGAGCTTGCCTCCGAATGCTTTTTGCAAGTTTTCGGGAGTGAAAATATCAGCCGTCTTGCCTGCCAAAACGCCTTCGGGTGTAAGCAATAGCAAATAATCAAAATACTCGACGGCTGTATTAAGGTCGTGATGCACTACAAGAAGGCTCTTGCCTGCGTCACGCATGTTTTTGAGAATTTGGATAATGGTTTGCTCTGTTGCCATATCTACCCCCGCAAAAGGCTCATCAAGCAGGTAAGCAGTGGCTTCGCGTGCAAGTGCACGTGCAAGAAAGACGCGTTGTTGTTGCCCTCCCGAAAGTTTAGAAATTTGCCTTTTGGCGAGGTCAGTTAGTTGTACTTGTTCGAGTGCGGCATGAGCAATTCGTTTATCTTCTGTAGTGTATCGACTGAATAGTGTCTTAGGCTTGAGCCTGCCCATAAGCACTACGTCCATTACTGAGGCGGGGAAATCCCAATCTACAGCGGAGCG
>JAYTNK010000315.1:0-3069 GCA_043748375.1 Cytophagales bacterium | reverse complement strand
TAGCGCAAATAATGCGGTGAACAAAAGTAATTTCAAGTGGTTCATAAAGTAGTTTTTTGTAATCGTAAATAAAAAATCGTTGATTGGCGTATTAGGCAGGCGAGTTCACAGCTTGCCTACCCAATAATGGTTAATCGTAAATCAAAAATCGTCCATCTTATTAAGGGTTTTTCTGTTTTAAGATTTTCATATCTTGGCTAAGTTCCTTGAGCGTAGTGTCCAAGTGTTCGAGTGTCGTTTGCATTTTCGCAATCACAGGCATAAAGCCTTTTTCTAAAGCGTCTATCTTGGCGTTCAAGTCTTTTTCTAAAGAAGCTGTCTTTTCAGAAATTTCTTTTTTCCATACATACAAGTTCTCTATCAATTCTTTTTGTCGAAGCGATTGATACCAGATAGTAGCCGTAAAAATAATGATACTCGGAATGCCGATACTGCCTAATACCAGCAGGATAGAAACAGACGAAAGGGGCAGTTGCGCGTCAAGGAATAACATAGCGGTTGAATGTTTTTTTTAAGCCTGTACTTCTTTTTTAGCAGGCAAGGGCTTTTGTGCGAAATCGTTTTTGTGTAAAAGCGTGTAGGTAAATATTGAGTTATACATAGAAACGGCTACCCGTACCACTGCTACAAACTTCATAAACTCGCTCCATTTTGCCCCTTGACAGCCTATAGACCAGTTGTTTACTACCTCTCCGAAGCCCATCGCGTGCAACATAATACCGAATAACCCTATTTGTTGAGGCATCTCTCTATCAAAAACCTCATCTTTATCGCCATCGCGAAAGACTGTAACGGGTCTTACCTGTGCGAAGTAAGGAGCTTGATATACGTTGTAAATGTTGTCAATAAATTGATATGTGCCTCGATATTGCCCTTCTTTCAAAACTGCCGTACCTGTAATGCCCAGCACATTGATAGGATTGAACACCCCACCGAACGTGCCTGGCATCGTAGTCCAGTCTATCTCAAGCAATGTCCACACGCCTTTTACTTTATAGGCTACATAGAGTTTATCTGTGAAGCGGTTGTCAAACAAATCGTCTTGCCTGACCGCGATGATATTCAAATTGTAGTCGCCTCTTTCAAAGAACGCGTAGCCTTTTGCAAGGCAGATGCCTTTCAAAATAAGTACAAAGGCATCTATTTGCAACTGGTTCATAACTTAGGTTTTTTATCGGGTAACTTTCAATATTTTGCGTTTCACGCTTTTTGCGTAGTTTTGTGCAGGTGAAAGGTCTTTGCTCAAAAAAGAAGTGCAACTGTCATCTTCTACCACCACCCATAAGTGTTCTTCTTCAGGATAGTGGTCAAAGGTATCTGCTACTTTTTCGCGTATGCTTTGCTCTTTGTTGTCTATCAACTCGCCTGCTTCGGTCAATTCCTCCTCTCTTTTTAAGGAGAGGGCATCTGTATTTTCGGGACTGTTTACCCTTTTGTCGGACTTAGCCATAGTTCTCAATAGGTGGTTTAGGCAGTAGCTACAGATACGATAGCCCCAATAGCATCCGATTTTTTCGGCATACACATGAAGTAATGACGGAAGCCGATAGTCGTGGCGCGTGTTTCAGGACTTTCTTTCGCTGTGCGGTAGTACATTTCAGGCATTGACATTGCTTTGAACATACGGGGTGCGTAAAATGCCACAGACGCATAGCAATCTGTAGTAGGCGCAGCGGCAGCACCGAACGCTTTTTTCACATTCGAGGCATTGTAAGTAGGCATCAAGCTATACTCATAAACGGCAAATCCGTAAAGTGGCAAGACGATACCATCTCTTATGTTCTGATATTGCGCAGCAAACTGCTCATCAAACTCAAGAATTTGCTGAATGTGGTCAGGACAAAGTACCAATACACGGTCTTTACGGGGGATATTAGCATCATCAAACGCTTTTTTCAAACGCAACACGTCTGACTTCGTGATTTTCTTACGTGCGTTTACGCCTCCATCAGTCGATCCTGTAGTCGCAATAACGGGGGTAGCGGCTGTATGCCCATTAGGGGCTAAGGCGTGGATAGCCTTGTCGCCCGACTTTTCAGACAAAGTGCGTACGTGTGCTTCGGTGTTTTCGGCTATGATGTCGTAAGAAATCGCGTACAAATGATCATCTTTGATGGCTGTGTTGCCTGTGTCGTACTTGTCCAACGCGATAATAATATCGGCATCACCCGCATCTATGGTAGGAATAGGGTAAGTCGTATTGTTGATAAATACTTCAGGGTCTGCGCCTAAATCTACCAAGTGGATAGCTTTATTGCCTACCAATGCGCTTCGGTCGGGAATAGTTTCGAGGAAACTTGAATCCCTCCTAAATTTTTTAAGGACTTCACCTGTCCATATTTCTTCGTGAACTGCCATGTCGTTTATTTATAAGAGGGTTCGTAGCCGTATTCTTTTTTGTAAAGGCTTGCATATACAGCTGGTTGATTGTTTTTGAGTTGTTCAAGTCCTTTCGGATCTTTCGTAACCCAATCCGTAAAGCTGTAATTTGCCTGCGCATCTTCAGTAGAAGTCAGGTTAGACAGTTGCGGGTGTCCGTTCATGCTATCAAAGGTATCTTTGGCTGTGTCGTAATCAGACAGGGCAATGGCAAGCCATTTTTCTTTAGTAGCAGGGCGGATTTTGTGCGCCTTGATAGCGTCTTCTACCAGCGCAGTAGCTTGAGCTTTGCGCGTACCTTCGAATTTAGCTTTGAGGGCTTCGTTTTCGGTTTTCAAAAACGCGGTTTCGTTCAGCATAGCATCGCCTTTGATGCCGTTAGCTCGGTTTTTCTTTATCTCATCTATCACGTTTTGCTCGGTGGTATCTTCCGATAACCCCAGCAGTGCCGCGATGATGGCAAGTTGCATTACTTTTTTTTCCATGTTGTTTTCAAGTTGGGCAATGATTGGCAAAGGTTTTTCAATCGGTTTTTCAACGACTATTATTTCAGGTTCTTTCAAATATTCCGCAAAGGCTTCATAATAGGCATTTACTTTGTTTTCGGTAGTAGGAGGTGCTATCTCAGGCTTTTTCGTGCTTACTATCTTGTCCACAAACCCACCTTCGAGGGCTTGTTCGGCAGATAAC
>JAYTNK010000314.1:0-10237 GCA_043748375.1 Cytophagales bacterium | reverse complement strand
CATAAATTGTACAAATATCGCAACTTGTTGTCCATCTGATTTCCGCATAACCTTTTTTGTCAGTGCGCACATCTGAACCGCCTCCTGCACAACTAAGCGAAGCGCAAACGTCATAATTTACGCGTACATAGTCAGCAGGATTGCCATACGAATCTTTTACGTAAATGTGGAGTGTTCCACCTACAGTTTTAGGTGTGAACGCGCTTGTTGCCAAAAAGCAAGAAACAGCAAGTAAAACAAATAAAAATACTTTTTTCATAAAAATATAGGGTTTAAATTTGTCATTAAAAATAATTGGGGGTGTTCTTGCCTACCAAAGCATAGGTATTTTTGAGAAAAGGCTATTCTTGATAAGCTATAAACTCGTTTTTGAAATCAAATTGTTCCGCCCAATCTAACATTTCTCCTTTGTAGTCATAATCTTCTTCATAATGATAAAATTGGACAAGCACATTGCCCTTGCCTGCTTTTTGATGATTGCTCAGTTTTTCAAAAATCTTGGAAAAGTATGGGATACAACAATCATGAAACCATACAATTTGAAATTTGAAAGTAACATCTCCCTGATTCCAAGCCAAATACGCATCTAACCACTTCAAGATAGATTCAAAAAAAACTTCACTATCTTCAGGGATACAAACGCCTGCTATAGAAAGTTTGTGGATTTGCGCATTGAAAAGCACTTCAGGTAATTGTTCGTATATGGCAGGTATATGTAGGTTTTGCATAGGCAGGCGTTAAAAATTGTCATGTAATACAATTTCGCGTGGGCAGTCTAAGTGTTCAGTGAAAGACTCAATGTCGTCTTGCGCGTCAGTGTCTGAAAAAACTGCGTGCAGGCTAAGAAAAACGCTTCCTTTTCCACTTGATTGGTACTTTCCCAATGTATTAAATAATTTTTGCATATATCTCAGCGAAGGATCATGCACAAAGCTCATCTTGTAACGGAAAATTACCTTTCTGCCTTCAGTTTGCAAAAACTGCGTTATCCACGTAAAAATAGGTTCAAAAAAAGCATCTGTGTCTTCAGGATTGCAGTCGCCCTCAAAAGACACGTATTCTTTTTCTGCATCGAGTATTACTTCAGGGAAAGAGCCTTTATCACCTCTTTCTTCTGCCCAATATAAATTTTCCATATATGTTTACCAAAGAGTAGGCACTCTCAACGCGTCTTTGGGTTTGTATCGGTAAGGTTCTCCGTCACGATTGGCTTTTTTTGCAAAGCGCACTCCGAAAGTAATTTCGTGAAAACCACTAAAGCCACTTTGCTTGAAGTAATCATAAGAATAGGTAAAGTTAAAATTCTTGCCTCCCGCACCAAGCATCATGGCGATACCTTGTTTGCCTCTGTAGGTGATGCCTGTCCAAAAGTAGTCTTTCACTCGAAAAGTAGCCGAAGCATCATATTGCAACAATGTACCTACTTTGCGCACCAAAACTGAAGGCACAATGCCACATTTATTGTCGGCAAACGCCAAACGATACCCTGCCATGAGTTGATGAATGCCATCTATTTTATTGCTATTAAACCATTTTACTTGGCGCGATGAAATCAAATTGCTACCCAAACCAATAAAAAAATCAGGGCTGTATAAAATCGAACTCACGCCTCCATCTATAGCATTGGCATTGAAAGATGTATTTGCCACAGGGTCGTCTGGACTGATAACGACCTTGCCTGCCTCATCAAAGTTGTAAGACTGAATACCCATATTGAAGCCTGTAGCCCAATAAACGCCTTCAGAAGGGTTTAAAGGTAAGTGAAAACTGTAGATAACATTGGCGTTGGTTCTACCTAAAAGCCCCGCTTTATCATTGAAAAAACTAATGCCTATGCCATGTTTAAAACCTCCTTTTTGCACAAGGCAGGTATTAGCAGTAAGAAAAACCGAAGTAGGCGCGCCTTGAATGCCCAAACCCGACATACGTGAAGTGAGTTTGATGTTTGTTTCGTAGCGCATACCTGCAGTGGCAGGCAAGACAAGGTACGGATTGCTCAGGTATTGGGTAAAAAGAGGCATTTGTTGCGCCTTGCCTACCCAGCTACACAAAGAAAATATTACAATTATAAATATTTTTTTCATTTTTTATTGAATTAAAAATAATTTTTAATAAACCCACAAGGTTTTAAAAACCTTGTGGGTTTGGCGTAAATTTAACGCGTTAAAGTAATAAAACCTTTGCAGGGAACTGAACCATTACGCAAATCTATACTGTAATAATACGTATCCATAGGTAAGTCTGCGCCATTGTATTTGCCGTCCCAAGCATTAGGATAGTAACCTGCTTGTGAAGTAAATATAATTCTACCGCTTCGGTCATAAATGGTTACGATACATTTTTTGTAATAGTTCAACACTTCAGGCGCGAAGGTGTCATTTTTGCCATCTCCGTTGGGCGTTATTAAATTTGGAATTTTGGTGCAAGGACATTCTAATTCCGTAATTTCAATATCCTTTGTATAGGTGTATTCACAACCATTGAAATCTTTTATCAATAAACTATATCTACCTTTTGAAAGACTGTCAAACTTAGGTTCAGTACGAAAATTTGTGCCTTCGTCAATAGAATACAAGAAGGGTGCTTGCCCTTGATTGGGTATTTCAAACCAAAGTTTGGCGTTTTTATTGCCACAATTTTCGGGTTTAGTTTCTACTTTCAACACTGTAGGCAAGTCCCAAATCACGATTTTCGCCTCGCCTGAAGTAGTCGCTTTGCACACGCCTCCACTTGCATAACTTACCTCTGTTAGCTTGTAAATCGCACCATTTACAGGGTTATTTATGGTAACCTCGTGGTTGTCTGCCGTTAAGTTTGGTATTGTGAAAGTCTGTGTATCGTCTGTATATTTGATAGTGTATGGTCTTACCTGCCCTGTGTACGTGAAAGTCAGGATAGGTTTTTCACCAAAGCAAACGGGTTCAGTCGCTATAGTAGCAGTAGAGGTAGGCAAGAGGGGGATTACAGCCGTAGCAACTTTAGAGCAACCACGCGAATCTTTAACCAAAACATGATGTTGCACACTTGTTGTGGGCATCAATCCTATTGCATTGGCAGTATTTTGTCCTGTAATGTGTTCAAAAGTATAAGGAGGTCTTCCACCCGTTACAATCGTTTTTACTTCTCCATCGCTTGCATTTAAGCAACTGACACCTTTTATTTGCAATGTTACTTGCAAAGGTTGTGGCTCTATTATCAAATAACTACGTTTAATCCAACAGCCATTTTTATCTGCAATATGCACTGTATAACCCCCATGTATCAAGTTTTCTAAATCCTCTTGAGTTGAGATTATATTGATAGTATCATTTAGTTTATACCATTTGAAATTATAAGGTAATGTACCACCTGTAGGTTTTAGATTAATAGAACCATCAGCATTGCCATAACAAGAAACATGAACAGTATCAGCACTAACTTGGAGTTGTGTAGGTTCAAATACTTCTATAGTTTCTATTTTTTGGCAACCTGTGGAGTCTATCACAGTTGCTTTATAGATACCTTTACCTAAATTGTTGATTTCAAGCACATTTCTCAAATTAGCATTGTGTTCCCAATTTACAGTATAAGGCTCAATACCACCCCCAAGTGTAAGTTTAATTTCCCCATTTACTTGCCCAAAACAAGCAATATCTTTTTTGGTGTAAGTATTTTGGATTTTACTAATTTTGATTATTTGAGATTTTGAAGCTGTACGACCTTGAGCATCTGTAACAATCAAAGAAAGTGTATGTGCTAATCCTGTCAATGTATTGGGAAATGATAATTCAGGATGGCGTTCAGTACTGATTTCTTGCCCATTGATTTTCCAAGAATAGGTCAGTTCATCACCCCAACTTTTATTCAATGTTTGGATTTTATCTCCTGTGCAAATAGCTGTTTTAGCTAATTTAAAGTTCGCCAAAAAGTTTTGAAAATAGGCAAATGCTACTACTATTTTACTCGGATTTACATCCACGTATTTCACAAAAATACTATCGCCTGCTTGTGTTTTTATAGTTCGGGTATTGGCATTGCTGGCAGTGTTACTGAACAATATAGGCGATTGAAAACGAAAAGAACCATCAGAAATCTCTCGCAACCAAATATTTATACCCAAATTATCACTATTTGAGTATATTTTTACTTGCACAGAATCACGCATAGTTGTGGAGAAATCAAGGTTATTGTCTATAATTTCTACAAAAGCCTTGTCTGTGTAATTTTGGTATAACGATTTGTTAAAATCAGCCATTGCCAATCCTGATACATCATCATAAACTCTAATATCAAAGAATGTGCTATCTTTTGCACCCACAGAATCAGTTATTTTAACCCAAACGGTGTTGTAAGAATCGTTTGAAGCTGAAGGTAACCAACTTAATAACCCGCTATTGGAAATGCTCATGCCATTTGGTGCATTAAACAAACTGTAAGTGATGGGGTTATTGTCTATATCCGAAGCATTTACTTGGTAGGTAAGTTGTTGCCCTATCTTAGCTATTTTAGGAAAATTAAAACTATTAAATTTTGGCGCATTATTTTGTGTAGTGCTTACAAAGTTAAAACTTACCACATTAGACATATCGCTTTGCCTACCCAAAGAATCTACAGCGGTTATAGCAAATTGATATAGTTTGCCTAAAGCAAGTGCATTAAACAATTTAGTATTGACTTCTGTATCAACAGCAAATGAGGATGAGTTAAAACCTATATTACCTTTGTCTGTATAATAAACCCGATAAGTAACTTTAGGAGTAGGCGAAGCAGACCAATTCAAGTTGAGTGTATCCGTAGGGATTACATTTACCATCAAGTTTGAAGGGGCTTGCGGGGCTTGGCTGTGTATAATTTTACAAAATTTATCTCCATAATGAAATGAAAACTGTCCATCTTCGCTTTGCACCATAGCATAGATGTAATAATTTCCTGTAGGCACATCAGACGCGTTCCAAGTGTATTGATTAGTGGGTTCACTTTCAAGTATGTTTTCAGCAAAAACAGTCCCGTTGTAGCCTTCCTTATCTGTATCATACGCTAACTTAATCTTTCCTGTACCGTTGGTATAGCTATCCAACCAACTGATATTAAGACTATTATTAGCTTGAGTAATGTTACTAATTTGGATTTTTGGGGCTTTATCTGCTTTAGCAACATTGATAGTGCTTCCCGTAAAGTTATGTACTTTGTAGGTGCCTGAAGGTACATTTTTCAAGAAGTAGTAAGCCGTTTTATCTGTTGTTATTTGAATGTAGCCAACATTACTATAATTTTGAAAATTATCGCTACTTATGATAGTCCCGTTAGGAAATTCTATGTCAAAAGAAGGCATCAATGCACCTGATGCACCTACGATTATTTCACGATTGTTGCCCTCCACTTCAAAATATTCATAGCTTGCAGGAGGCAAAGCTGAACCGCCTGCATAGGTAGAAAAGTCATGTAGTCTACCTTTTTTATGGAAGGCTAATAGTTGTGAAACTTGCGATTGAATTTTTGCTACTTGGTTGAAGTCCGTAAATAAACTTGTACTAAAGTTGTTTCCACCACCCCATATAACTCCATATCCAAGTTGAGTATTCCAATTACCCAAACCCCCTAAACTTATGTTAATAAAAGAACCACCTTGTATTGTGGTATTGTCGCCAACATAAGTTATAAGACCAAAAGTAGAGCCAAGTTTTCTACCTGAAGAATAAGTAACGGCACCATCCCACATTGGTTTCAGCCAAGTATTTACGGAAATAGTATTTTGATACTCTTGACTTGGTACATAAAAATCTCCTCGTATTCCACATCCAAATATAATATCTAAATTTGGCTTCCTCAGAAGTATTGCGCGAGTTTCCCCACGTAACATACCTAAAAGGTTTGCATAACCTCTAAAATCTGCAGATTGAGGCGTAAGTGTAAGTTGGGCAGAAGCTATAGTTTGATTAAGCATTTTTAATTTATCGACTGCTATCACTACTGATTGTCCAAAATTATAGCGAATTCTACAGTCATTAAACTCAAGCATTTTTTTGGGGTCAAGAGATACTAAGTCCACCATTAATTGTGCATACATGGGTTCTCTTGTGTTAGCAATCACTGATAAATTCCCTACCTCACCACTTATTTTTTTTAATCCTAAGCCCGTAGTAGCAAGCGGTTTAGGAATATTAGCAGTATATGATAGCGACAAATAATTAAGTTCAGTGAGTGGGTTTTTGTAAAATATCTCGGCTACACCATCTACATCACCTGCTATAAATCCTATACCCGCTTTTACATTACCTCTAAATCTATAAGGTTGTTGTGTAGTATTAAAATCTAAACAAGCCTCTTTTAGCTTAAAACTTCCATATCCTACGTTGGGTAGGCAAGTTTTTGCTGCTACCCCTATGCCGTTAGTAGTAACGGATATTTGCGTAATTTCTGCTTTTGCGCCTTTCCAAATAGAAGGAAGCGTAATTTTCCCAGTGAGCAATATACCACTCATGATAACTTCTATCTTTTCTATCTCAACAGGAAGTCCAATCAAGGCAAATAAGTTATTCAAAATTGCGTTGTTTTTATTCAGCTGTGCTTGTGTAACAGAAAAGTTAAAATTACCTTGTATCAACTGTACCATACCATAGCCTGCAATATTGGGAATGCTCAAACCACCAGAGCCTGATATCGTAGCGTTATTGCTGTTGATAGTGATAGTACCTGTAGAGGTCATAGCAGCTGTAGTGGAGCTGCCTGACAAGAAAACTCTTATATTCCCTGAAAGCGTCTCTACACCAGGCGAAACCGTAGAAGAAGCGTCTGCACACACCCGTACACTGCCTATATTAAAACAGATAGGACCAGGATTAGCTACTTGCGATACATTTACTGTAAGGTTAAAACCGCCACCAGAAATACTAATACCACCACCTCTTGCACTTCCTGTATTAACGGTTACGGTTATGCTAAATGTAGTCGAGCCATTTCCACCGCTTATAGGACTTATGCTAATCCAAGCGGCACTTTCTGTAGCCGTCCAATTTACATTCGTAGATAAAATAGTGATCGTTTGTGTCGCTACATTCGCAGAGCTGAATGTTACATTGCTGTTTGAAACCGTAAGACTATTCGCAGGTGGTGCGGTGCCATCTTGGGTTACAATATGTGTTTCTGTTGTACCTCCACAATCTACCACAATAGTAGCATTGCGAGTAGAAGCTGAAGTATTGGCAGAGTTTGCTACAAAACTTACACTACTTCCGTTTTCAGTTACACTTAGCCATGTAGCGACTGTTGATGCGTTCCATGTACCTGAAGAAGTTACATTAAAACTTCCACTGCTTCCACTATTTGCGCCTATATTACTTGAAGTATTACCCAAAGATACTGTACAAGTTGGAGGCGTACTATTTCCACCCTGATTTACCGTAAAAGTCTGTGTGCTACTGCCACAAGTTACGGTTATTGTACCTGTGCGTGCCGCGCCTGTATTGGGGTCTAAGCTATAGCTTACGTTACCACTTCCTGTACCTGAACCATTCGTAAATATCCAACTGTTATTAGCATTGGCAGACCAAGATTGCCCACTTGTAGCATTGACAGTAAAATTTCCACCACTACCACTCGATGACATATTAGCTGAACTTGGGGAAAGAGAAGATATAGTACAACCTGTAGGGGGCGCACTACCTACAATGACATCTCTCGAAGAACTCCATGCTCCCCAATTGCTTGCGCCTGTTTTAGCACGAACTCTCCAGGATAAAGAAACAGTTATATTGGTAAGTATTTCTGAGGTATTACTCTTATCAATGGGAGTTAGTGAATTGGAACCTACAATTAGTTGCAATTGATAGCCCGTAATTGTGCAACCAGAGCCAGCATTACCAGACCAATTTAAAGTGGTAGAACCACCAGATGTTACAGTAACACCATCAGCAGGACTTAAAAGCGAAACAGTAGGCGAGCAAGTAGTGGGCGCAGTAACTGTAAAAGTCCCTAGCTCATCATATTGGCTATGGCTTATACTACTTCCAACACGTGCTATAACCTTATACGTGCCTGCTGTAAGTCCCGATAAACTTATACTAAAAGATGTAACACCTCCTAATTTTGACTGAGCTGTATTGTAAACCATATTTCCCACCTCTGCATTCACATCGCTACCACATTGCGAAGCACTTGTAAAAAAGCCATACCAAACACTAAAAGTGCTTTGTTTTGCTATCTGTACGCGTATAGCGGGTGACACCCCTGTGGTTGTAAAACAAGGCGTTGTATTACTTTGTAGATATGTACTTGAGCTAGAACTTGCTACAAATACTGAAGATACATTCAGCGTAAAATTAGCCGTTGTTCCTATAAAAGAACTTGGCACAGTGGCAGATAAGTTGTTGTTTATCAATTCACCGCAAGGTTGCTGACATTGCAGAATTTGCGCCCATACACTCCCTACAGACACCATGTAGCAAACAGCATACATTAGCAAGTACTGTAGGAAGGTTTTTCGAAAATGTATTATATTTTTCATATTATTGTTTGGTGATTTTTTGTATAAATAAGTTTTTATCTTGTTGGATTTGTAATAAGTACACGCCTGCAGGCAAGTTTCGTACATCTATAACGGCTTGCCTGCCTTCTATTATAGCTGAATAGCCTATTTTACCCTGCATACTTGAGAGCCTTACCATAGTTTTAGTAGGGTGATTTTCGGGAATTTCTATGAATAGCTTGTCTTCTACAGGATTTGGAAATACCTTGCCTACCCAATTTGCCTGCCTTTCTATAGAAGTGGTAAGATTAGCGATTATAGTATTTGAGTAAGGAGAATTACCTATAGAATTCGAGGCACGCACACGATAATAAAAAGTGTTTTTGGCTTGTGTAGGATTTAAATCTGTGAATGTCAATATATTGTTTTGTACTGTAGCTATCTCTATAAATCCTGTAGTATTGTTGGTGCTTTTTTCTATTTTATAGTTATCAATAGTACCACTCGAAGCCTGCCAATTTAACACTACTTGATACATAGGTTGAAAGGAGCCTGTCAAAGATAAAGGCATGGTAGGCAAGTTCATAACCTTAAAAGTCCCCAATTCTTTAAAAGCACCATGCGCCACATTACTTCCGATTCTTGCGATGATTTTATAAGTCCCCTCTCTAATGTTTGTTAAGTTAATAGAGAAATTGGTATTTGTAACGATTTCTGAAGCCCCGATTCTATCTTGTGTGGTATTAAATACCATATTACCTACGATGACATTGCTCATCATATTATCATTTTCAATGCACTTTGAAGTCGATTCAAAAAAGCCATGCCACGCATTAAAGGTAGTCTGTTCTGCTATTTGCACCCTTATTCTCGGTTCAAAACCTGTGTGATTAGAACAAATTGCAGGCAAGGTAGGTGTAAAATTGCTTTGCAAATAGTTGGTAGAAAAAGAATTTTGAGCAAAAAAAGAAGCCACATTTAAGTTAACATTTACGCTTATACCATTAAAATAGGCAGGAACAACTGCAGACAGATTGTTGTTTATCAATTCCGCACAAGGTAAACTGCATTGTAATACTTGCCCCATTACCCTCCCTGCTCCTAAAAACAGCAGACAAGGCAATAAAAATGCGAGGATGCGTATTCGGACGCGATAATATTGGTAAAAATTTGTCATAGTAAAAAGGTTTAATAGGTTGATAATAAGTTGCTTTATATAACCGCTATTGTGTGTAGTCGGAAAAATCGGTTAAAGTTAGAAAATGTATTGTGTACTATAGTGGGCAATTTACCCATCTGTATTTTCGTTGCTTAAAAAATTATGGTAATACACAATAAGACTTGTGCGACGTTCAAGCCCCAATTTATATTTGGCATTATCTAAATGCCGCCCAATAGTTTTAGGACTAAGAATAAGTTTGTCTGCTATTTGGTTTACAGTCAGATCATTGGCATACATTTCCAAACATTTTTTTTCGTTTTCGGTAAGGCTTTGCTCATTGAGTCGATTTTTCTTCATGTGGTTTGCGAATGGTGTTTTTTTACATAGAGTATAAAACGTTATATTTTTTTATAATAAATTGTAAAAAATTATTATAAAAACTGTTAGAGCAGTTTTTAAGAGCGTAAATTATATCTAATCTTTATATTAAATTTGGGTGAAAAACCCATTTTTCATAACTTGCATAAAAAATAGTAGGCAAGCTACTCTATGTTTATGAAAAGGATATAAGTTTGCGCAAATCATTAACCCCTTTCTTATGAAATTAAACCTCATAAATTCCAAAGAGCCTG
>JAYTNK010000313.1:0-2578 GCA_043748375.1 Cytophagales bacterium | reverse complement strand
GAAAAAGGCTCTTCAGTTTGTGTGCTACGCGTGAGGTTAGTAACCCAAAACCTCCATTCCAAACCATCTGAATAGCTTTCATAGGTTAGATATAACATTTCTTGCCTGCCGTTTGCTACTTTTCCTTCTGCTTTATAATCAAAGTAACTCCCAGCATTTTTATTTATATACCAAGTAAAGGACTTGTTTTGATGATATTTTTCCATAAACGCTTGTGGAATACCTGTTATTTCCCAAGCCTTAAAATCAGCATTCTCTTCTACGGGTGTGTATAAAGGTTGTTTGGATAGTTCGGGCAAAGAGCTTTTGACCATCTCTCCTCGTTCTCCAAAAACAAAACTGTTGCCCTCCACCAATACACCATAACTTGCCTGCGTTTCCGTATTTTTTGAGTAGCTAAAAACAAAAGTATTTATATCTACCAAAGAAACATACTTAGTTTGCAAATAAGCTTTAATTTTTTCTGAAGCACTTTTATCTGTAAGTATGTCAAAATGATTGTCAGGATTATTTTGGTATGCCATACGAGGCAAATAAAGCGTATAAACACCTACATCTTGGTAATTTTGCCCACCTCCCGCATATACAAAAGAAATTTTAGTAGCATCTGTTCCTTGTGGGGCAGGCAAGATGTTTTTCACATACCCACCTATATCTGCCACTATGGGCGTAAAGTAATCCGAATTTCCCTTACAATTGTTTAACAAGAAGGAGATTTTCCCATCAGATAAAAGTACTTCATCTAAACAACCATCTTGATTCAAGTCATGAAAAAGCACTTGGTTTCGCCTACCTTTCAGCGAAAGTTCGCGCGACGTTCTAAAGGATTTGTCTCGCTTGCCTTTTCGGTATTCCATAAAATAATAATGGGTTTGCTCATCTGCTTTATAGGCTTCTATTACAAGTTGTAAATTTTGACTATCCCCCATTTTTTCTACGCCTACACAACTAAAATTACCACCTTCATTTACTTGTTTCGATACGATTTCAGTTTCAAACTTGCCTGCGCCCTTATTCCAATAAACCATTAAATCGTTGCTTGTAGCGATGATGTCGAGCTTGCCATCTTGGTCAATATCCGCAACGCGCAAGGCATTAACACCCTCTAAAGCAAAGATTTCCTTTGTTTTTTCAAATTGCCCTTTGCCTTTATTTTTCCAATAACACAAGCCTTTATTTAACCCTGCTTCGCGGTGTATGCCCACAATATCTACACGCCCATCGGCATCAAAGTCAAGCAGAACAGCATAAGCGCAATAGTTTTCAGACACTAATGTCTTTTTCTTTACGCCACTTTTGCCATTCCCAAGTAAACAAATGATTTGTTGTCCTATTATAAGCGCATCTTGTTGTTTATCGTTATCAAAATCACCCGTTAAAATTTGGCTTGTTTCAAACACTTCCAAGTCTTGCAACAAAGTAAATACCTCAAAATCACCTGCTTTATTTTGCGTATGCAAGGTGAGTTTTGCTCCTGCGTATCCGCCTACGAGGACATCAGCCAAGCCATCTCCATTCCAATCCGTATTTGCTATAGTAGTAGAGTAAGGTTCTTGTCTAATGACCTTGTTTTTGAACTGAAATTGCGCCTTTAGGCAGGGTGCCACAGCAAGTAAAGCAAGGAAAAAGAAGTATTTTT
Source organism: Cytophagales bacterium (assembly GCA_043748375.1). GTDB lineage: Bacteria > Bacteroidota > Bacteroidia > Cytophagales > Microscillaceae > RDXI01. Next base: position 939 of record JAYTNK010000313.1, on the reverse strand, counting down.
TCATGTAAAATCTTTTTAATTTACGATTTATTAGTTTTTCGCAATATTTTATAAGACTTAGTTGGTCGTATCTTAGTTAATCGTAGCTACGACCAGAAACGCACCTCGCACTTCGTACCTCCTCCTTATTTTAAATCATTTGCTTTTATCTCTTGTTTCCAAACTACATTACCTTTCACATCACAAAGTTGTATGGTTAAAACACGCTCTTTGCGTGTGCCTGTAACCTCCAACAAAGCAAAATTACGTTTGCCATAATAGGTTTCAGGTACGCGAAAAAAGTTTTTTTCGTCTTTGGCGCGTTCGCCTGACGCACCAGCAGTCATAGGCGAGGACGTTAAATCATATAAAGGATATGCTCCTGTCCGCTCCATCTTGGAAAGTTCAGTATGGTGGCGGTCGCCTGTCAGCATCACAACGCCTTGTATGCGTTCATCTTGTATCATTTTGAAGAATTTTTCGCGCTCTTCTCTGAACCTTGTATAATTTTCAGTAAATGCACTCGCATCACTGTTGATAATCTGCCCACCTGACACAATAAATTTGAAGGGTGCGCGGCTCGATTTCAGTGCTTGGATAAGCCATTTTAATTGGGCTTCGCCCAACATTTCATTGGGTATGGAGCGCATATCTAAAGGAGTGCGAAACCATCTGTTATCGAGCATAAAAAATTCTACATCATTCCAGCCAAAATTTTGCGCTACACTTTCGGGCATAGCGTATTGCTGATTTCCCCAAAAAAGTTTGAAAGCTTCTTGAGTAGTGTTTTTGTAAGGATAGCTTCCATTAGAGTCATTGGGGCCAAAGTCATGGTCGTCCCATGTAGCATAATGATGCATATTACCCAAGAGCGGTTGTAGTTCAGGCAACGAGCGTGTATGTGTATAACGCTCCATAATGCCTGTTCGCGAATCAAAATCGACTTCGCGCAAGTAAGTA
>JAYTNK010000312.1:0-12878 GCA_043748375.1 Cytophagales bacterium | reverse complement strand
CTGACACGCGCAAACCTGTACGCCCAAAGAGTTTATATTTCATCTGATTTAGATTAAGTAGTTTTATGCAAAGATAATAAAAACTGTATAATTCAAAACATTTCGTTGTTATCATTGTTTTAATTAATATGTTTTATACAACAAAATTCTTTGCTGTTGCTATAGAGTGAAAACATATTCTTAACAACTTTGATAAAACGGCAAGTTTTCTTTTGGATAGCAAATGCGATTCACAAAGGATAAAACAACCCATTTGCTACTCAAAAAAACGCACATAAAATGAGTAATGACAAATTTACATTTACACTGTTTTATGGCTGTTTGTCTATGCTCGATAGTTGTTTATCGAAAAACTCAAACGCATTTAATCAGGATCTTCTACCTTTGTAAAACTATTACACTTATACCCAAGTAATATTGATGAAAAAAGAAAAAGCAATCTTATGCGTTGATGCGAATATGGGCATCTTGAAAAGTGTCAGTACAGAACTATACAAAACTTTTGGTAAAGATTTTCTGGTTGAAGTGGCAACCAACGAACAAACAGCCCATGAAGTAGTCGATAAATTAGCAACACTTGATATACATACATTGGTTATCATTTCCGATTGGCTCATGCCTGACATGAAAACTGATGCCTTTTTTATTGAAGTACACGAAAAATTCCCTAATATTGTGAAAATTATGCTTTCTGGGCAAACAAACCTTCAAACGCCCAGTCGAGTAAACGCTGACGCAATAAGCCCCTTTGTAGCAAAACCTTGGACAAAGCAAGACGTGGCAACGCTCATCAGCAAGCATTTGGTATAAATTCAGCTTTCTTTTATGTATTCTTGGCTTAAAGCATTTCGTTTGCGCACACTTCCCTTAGCTCTTTCGGGCATCTTAATGGGAGGTTTTTTGGCAGGCATACACCACAAGTTTAACCTTGCTATTGTACTATTGTGTGCTTTAACAGCCACTTGCCTGCAAATTCTTTCCAACCTCGCCAATGATTATGGCGATACACAACATGGGGCAGACCATGCACAACGCGAAGGGCCAAGCCGTACTGTGCAAACAGGCGAGATAACACCACAAGCTATGTTTCGTGCTATCATACTTTTTGCAGGTCTTTCGCTTATTTCGGGACTCGCCTTGCTTTATGTAGCCATCGACTCATGGCAAATGCTGTGGGCATTTCTACTATTAGGTGCTGCCTGTGTAGTAGCCGCTATTACCTATACAATGGGGCGAAAACCTTATGGATACGCAGGCTTGGGCGATATTTCGGTTTTGCTTTTTTTTGGATTGGTAAGTGTATTGGGTACTTTTTATTTACAAGCAAGAGAACTTGCCTACAGTCTGAGCTTGCCTGCACTAAGTTGCGGTTTGTTTTCGGTAGCCGTTTTAAATTTGAATAATATTCGCGATATAGAATCCGATAAGTTGGCAGGCAAGAAGTCTATTCCTGTGCGAATAGGCAGGCAATATGCTACCTACTACCATCAAATGTTGATACTATTGGGTTTATTTTGCACTATAAGTTATACTATTATAAGTTATAAGAACGGTTGGCAAATGCTTTTTCTACTTGCCTGCCCATTTTTATGGCAAAATGCTCGCGCTGTGAGTATTTACAAACAATCAAAACAAATAGACCCTTATTTGAAACACATGGCACTCACTACTTTGTTATTTGTGCTTACCTTTGGGATTGGGAATCTGTTGGCGGGGGCTATGTAAGGTATTTATCGAAACTGCTCGCGTTGATAACTGGTTATTTCTTTATTAGACTTCTTGTGAAAGTGTTTTTTAGAAGCCTCACACCCTGCCCTCTCTCCATTTTGAGAGAGGCAAAAGGTACTTTAGCAGGAAGTCTAATTAGGCAAACATAGCCAATAAGGTAGGCGAGTTGGCAACTTGCCTGCCCGATGCTTTGGTTGTTACCAAAATACTTTTTTGTTTTCAGATAAAAAAAGTATATTTGCGCAAACACTCGCCTCATGAGAAAAATTGTTATTACTTTAACCCTTTTTTGCCTCGCTTCCTTTTGCTACGCGCAAATACCCGCAGGCTACTACAATGCCGCTACGGGCTCAGGCTACACCCTGAAAACACAGCTTTACGACATTATCAAAGGGCATACTGTGCTTTCTTATACTCCAGGCTTATGGAACGCATATCCAACTACGGATAAAAAAGCCAATGGCAAGGTGTGGGATATGTATTCCGATGTGCCTAATGGCACTCCGCCATACGAATTCACCTTTGTTACCAACCAATGTGGTAATTATAGCGCAGAAGGCGATTGCTTCAACCGCGAACACACCATGCCACAAAGCTGGTTCACTTCCTCCTCGCCTATGGTGTCAGACCTTTTTCATGTCTGTCCTACAGATGGAAAAGTGAACGCGTTGCGCTCTAATTTTCCGTATGGTAATGTAACAAACCCTACCAACACTAGCCTAAACGGTAGTAAATTGGGGCCTTGTTCTTTTGCAGGTTATACAGGAACTGTGTTTGAGCCTATCAATGAATACAAAGGCGATTTTGCACGAGGTTATTTTTATATGGCTACTCGTTATGAAAATGTAATCAGTGGTTGGCAAAATAATGGTAATGCCAATGAGGTATTCGATGGCACAGCCAATAAAGTTTTTGATACTTGGCAGTTAAATTTATTGTATCAATGGCACATTCAAGACCCAGTAAGTACCAAAGAAATCAATCGAAACAATGCCGTATATTTGCTTCAAAATAATAGAAACCCCTATATTGACCACCCTGAATGGGTAGCCAACGTATGGAGCTTAGGCGCAGCACCCGCTTATACCATACAATTCAACACAACCACAGGCTCTATAGCTGAAGGCAACACAGGCAATACGGTCTATAACGCTACCGCCACCATTACGCCCACTCCTGCTGTAGGCGTTACCGTTACTGCACAGGCAAGTTTGGGGATAGGCACAGCCACCACAGCAACCGACTTTACTTATACACCTGTTACGCTTACCTTCAATTCGACTACCACTTCGCAGCAGACAAGCATTACGGTAATAGGCGATACACAAGTGGAAAACAACGAAACTGTAGTTTTAAATCTTGCCTCCCCCTCTGCTAACGCACTTATTGGTACGAATAATACGCATACACTCACCATAACCAACGATGATGTAAATACCTCGCCTACCGTACAATTCACGACTACTTCAGGCTCTATAGCTGAAGGCAATGCAGGCAATACGAATTATAGCACTACCGCCACCATTAGCCCTGCGCCTACTGCCAATGTTACCGTACAAGTTACTATCGGCGGAGCTTCAACGGCTCAAGGTGGTGATTATGTCTTTACTGCCCAAACCCTGACTTTTACGCCTACAGTTACCTCGCAAACAGTTAATATAGCTGTAGTAGGCGATACGCAAGTAGAGTCTAATGAAACCGTGATTCTTACACTTGGCAATATAGCAGGTGGAGGCGCATCAATAGGTTTGAATAATACCCATAGCCTTAGTATTACCAATGACGACAGCAATTCCGCCCCTACAGTAGAGTTTGTAAGTACAGTAGGCGGTGTTACGGAAGGCAATGCAGGTACAAACAGCAGTTATAGTATTTTGGTAACGGTAAATCCACCACCCACAGGCAATGCAACCGTACAAGTGAGCTTAGTAAGTGCCAATACGACTGCCCAAAATGGGGTTGATTTTGAAACCTCTCCCCTACCACTCACACTTAATTTCTCGCCTACCGTTACCGCTCGAAATGTGAACCTTACCATTATAGGCGATAATGTGTTAGAAGGAGATGAAGTAATAGAATTGGTCTTGCAAAATGCCTCAGGCTTTACGCTTGGCGCGAATACGGTACATACCATTTTACTCGAAAACGATGAACCAACCGCTATAGAACCAAAAATACAGGCTTCGCAAATACAATTATCCCCGAATCCTGCCCAATCATTGATAGCTTTTCGGACAGAAACGAACTTGCCTATACACACCATTACCGTAACTGATTTATGTGGCAAAACGGTACAAACCCATACCTTAGCCTTGCCTACCTACGCAGGCGAGTTGCCCACGCAAGACCTCAAACAAGGTACTTACTTATTTGGTTTACACGTAGGCAAGCAAATTGTATATAAGAAAGTAGTGAAATTGTAGTTATAAAGGTTCTAAACAAGTTTAAACATTAAATTGATACAAGCGTACACTCATTTAAATAATTTTTTATGAAGCAAACCACTGTTTTTTTCACCTCTCTTTTTCTCTCCATAATGTTCGCATGGCAGGCAAGTGGGCAAAACACTGCCATGCAAAAAGCATTTGCCGCAAGTTATGTATCCGAATATGCAGGCAATATTGCCAAAGCTATTGAGGATATCAAAGCCGCACATCAAAGCAATTCGTATGAAACCAACATACGATTGGGATGGTTGTATTATGCTGCCAAAAACTACACAGAGTCTGCCAAATACTACAAATCAGCTGTAGATTTAATGCAAATGAGCATTGAAGCTAAGTTAGGATATGTATTGCCTTTATCTGCCCTTGCCAAATGGGACGAAATCGTACAAATCTATAAGGATATTTTGAAAATAGATACATACAACTCGACTGTGAATTACCGCCTCGCGCTTATTTATTACAACCGCAAGGACTATACAACCGCCAAAATCTACATCGACAATGCTGTCAATACCTATCCTTTCGATTACGATATTGTTATTTTAGCGGCATGGACATACCAAATGGTAGGCAAGCGTGAAGCCGCGCGCGTCTTGTTTGAGAAAGCCTTATTATTGCGTCCCAATGATGCAAGTGCTTTGGAGGGGCTGAAAAACTAATGCGAACACTCGGTATTATTTTGCTAATGTGTGGTGGATTCATCGCATTGGCAGGCTTAAGCAATTTTCATGGCATACAAATGATTGTGGGTGGCTTGATATCATTTTTGGGTAGTCAAATCTATAGCAATAACAAAGAAATACAGTCTGCTCCCACCCAAAACAAACCTATCAAAGGCAAATTTGAATTGACTGATGAAATGATTATCCGTTTAGCGCGAAAATTTGAAAATAAATTATCGGTAGATGATTTAAGTGCGCAAACCAGCCTCACACGCGAACAAGCTAAACAACGACTTGAAAAATTGCATGAAGAAGGAATTTGTCAAATCAATTTGGATAAGGTAGCAGAAAGCGGAAAAATTCACTATATCTTTTCTTAAAACAAACCAAAACGCGCTCAAGATGTAAAATTTTGAGCGCGTTTTTTCAAAAACACTACAAAATTTTGTATTACAAGGCAAATTGTTTATCTTTGTAGCAACTTAACAGAAAATAATATGAAATACGCCCAAGTACCAGAAGGTGAAGTCAAAAATAAAATAGCTAAAGACTATTTTGATGGTTTTGATGCTACCAAAGAGTTAGGTAAAATAGACTTTTGTGTAGCCTTGCCTGCCCGAATACATACGCAGGAAGAGCTTGCTTCACAGTATGTTTTTGAAACACAGTCTTTGCTTTGGGCAGAAGCCAAAAAAGGTAATGCAGATTTTTATAGTTCTATAGTCCAACTTATACTGACTATAGGCAAGGCGCGAACTTTTGATAAATACCTCCCACCCGCTTTTTTGGGCGCGTTTGATGCCGAAAAGATAGCGTTCATTCCTTATAATGAACTTCATGAAATTTTAGGGCAAAATGATTTTAATTGGAATATTACCCCTTCAGACCACAAAACTAAGGAGTTTAAGCAAGTATATGACCAAGTAAAAAATACGATTGATACCCATTCTTTGCTCTTTACTTTTGGGCAAGACGACAAGGAAATTCATGAGTTCGTGCAAATGAACTTCATAGCAGGCAAGGTAGGCTTATCTAAAATACGCATTGATAAAAACAATTTCATTGTCATTTACAACAAATGGCTCACCGCTGTAAAGCCAACGATTGGCGTAGATTGGGGCATTGCTAAAAAAAACGGTATCATTGATGCTGATTTTTATTTGGCAGATTTGCTTTCACTTGAAAATGAAACCTTGAAAGACAAATTATTCGTGCTTTTGAAGAAAAATGAGTATGAATTAGACCGAAAAATAGACGATATGGGCATGTTTACCCAGCGCAAAGCCTCTTTTTTGGATAACCAAGAAGCCCACCATCGATTTTGGAATAAATACGAAAGACCTCCCAAAGAGGAATATTGGGACTATATCGTGGGTAGGCGAGATTTGCTTGTGCCTCAAGACATAAGAGAGCGCAAAGGCAGTTTTTTTACCCCGCAAATTTGGGTGGAGCTTTCCCAAAAATACTTGGCTGATGTCTTGGGCGAAAATTGGCAAGATGAATATTACATTTGGGATTGTGCCGCAGGGACAGGCAACCTTCTCGCAGGACTTACCAATAAATTTAATATTTGGGCTTCTACTCTCGACAGGCAAGACGTAGATGTCATGCATGACCGTATCAAAAACGGGGCTAATTTATTGGAAAAGCACGTTTTCCAATTTGACTTCCTCAATGATGACTTTTCAAAATTGCCTAAAAGTTTACAAGATGTTATAAACAGCCCTGAAAAAAGAAAGCAATTAGTGGTTTATATCAACCCCCCGTATGCAGAAGCAACCGATGGCATAGGACAGGGTGGTAAAAAATTAGACGTGTCAAAAGAAACTAAGATTTATACCAAATATGGTAATATTTTAAAAAAGGCGAAAAATGAGCTTTTTGCGCAGTTTCTTGTTAGAATCTATAAAGAAATACCTGATGCCAAAATAGCCCAATTCTCTAAACTAAAAACCTTACAATCAAGTAATTTTTTAGATTTCAGAAAGTTTTTTGAAGCTAAATTAGAAAAAATATTTATCGTGCCTGCTGATACCTTTGACAATGTGATAGGGCAATTTCCTATTGGCTTTATGATTTGGGATACCCAACAAAAAACAGTATTCAAAGACGCTTTAGCCGATGTTTATAACCATAAGGGGGTATTTATAGGCAACAAAAATATACATTCATATAGTGAAGATAGGTACATCAATGATTGGATTAAACAATACCTCAATCATGAAAATAGCTTTATTGGTTTGTTGGCTTATTTAGGCAATGACTTTCAAAATACCAATCAAGTTAGATTTTGTATCACAAAGCCCACAAGCCATCTTTCTACCATTTCATTGAATAGGAAAAACATCATACCTGCCTCTATTTACATAGCTGTTCGCCATTGTATAGAAGCGACTTGGCTGAATGACCGCGACCAATTCTTATTCCCCCATGCGGGCTGGGAAACGGATACAACATTTCAGAACGACTGTCTTGCCTACGCACTTTTTCATGGGCAAAATAGGATAAGTGCCAATGAAGGTACGAATCATTGGATTCCTTTTACAGAACAAGAAGTCGATGCCTCTGAAAAATTTGATAGTAATTTTATGGCGCACTTTATAGCAGGCAAGCTCAAAGGGGATACGTCAAGCGAAATGTTTGGAAAAGGTAAAGCCGCGCCCACAAAACCTTTAGTTTTCTCTCAGGAAGCGCAAGCCGTATTCGAAGCAGGCAAGGCACTTTGGCGTTATTATCATGTGGCTGCCCAAAAAGTAGGCGATGTAAATGCATCTTTGTACGACATACGCACGTATTTTCAAGGACGCAATACAAGTGGCAAAATGAACAACAAAAGCAAAGACGAAACTTATACCGTTTTAATAGGCACTTTGCGCGAAAAACTAAAGGAGTTGGCAAATAAAATAACCCCTAAAGTATATCAATACGGTTTTTTGAAAGCATAGAAAAACAAAGTCGCTGATTGATTTCTATAGCATCTTGCCTACCTTCACAAATGCCCCTCTCCATAATAAAGAGGGGCAGAAGACAGGTTTTTGAAACCCTTTCGCAAGAAGTCTAATATATGAAGCAAGCACTTATTCTACGGCACTTGCAGAACCTGCTCCACTACTTTCAATATTTTTATGTTGTGGTTTACCTTTGTAATGTAAATTTCCTGCACCAGATATACGCCCTTCGAGTGTTCCTGTAACTGTAATAGCAACATTACCTGCACCACTTATACGCGTTGTAGTGTTTAGCGAGGCAAGGTCATAACCTTTATACTCGCCTGCGCCATTTACTGTTACTTCCTGATAATCTGTTTTCCCGTTGATTTTTATATTGCCTGCCCCCGAAATATCGGCTATCAGTTTTTTGGCTTCTATAGGCAAGTTGATATTGCCCGCGCCAGAAAGTTTGATAGTTAAGTTTTCACTTTTTACCACGCCTTCTGCTGTGAGCGAGCCAGCTCCCGAAATTTTGATGGCATCTAGCTGTTTATAGGTAACTTCTATGCGCACGGTTATATTTCTGCGTTGGTTTTTGTAGTCAAGTTCAAGACATAACTCACCTCCACGCACTTCTGTTGTTATTTCAGCAAGTGCTACATTCTTGGCGAGAATTTTAGCAGATTCTTGCATACCTTGTACCAACACTACTTCTATCACACTTCCCGACTTAATTTTGCGGAAGGAGGGCAATGAGCGTGTTTCGCTGTTTTCAAATTTTTGTGCTTGCGCAAATGTAAACGCTAATAATAGCGTAAGGAAAGAAAAAAAATACTTTTTCATGGTAGTGGATTTTAATAAGGTTAGCTCAAAATTTCGTGCTGTAAGCAAGACGCAAAAAAAGCGAAAACGTTGCACGAAAGATGTAAAATTTTGTAACTTTGCTTTAGCAAAAAAAAATACTTACCTTTGCATAAAATTATTTTATCTGAAAATATGCAAAACCCAAACGAAACACCGCAAGATGCCCAAGCTGAAATAGACGGTGTAGAAGCCATTGTCGAGGAGGTATTCGAAAATACAGAGGCTACTTCTGAAAGCACAGCTCCAGAGGCAGACCTTGCAGGCGAGTTGTTGGAAGCTAAAGACAAATATTTGCGCTTGTATGCCGAGTTTGAGAACTTCCGCAGACGCACCGCCAAAGAAAAAACAGACCTCATCAAAAATGCAGGTGAGGACATTATAAAAGCCATGATTCCTATTATTGATGACTTTGATAGGGCACAAAAGGCTTTTGAAAAATCAGCCGACCTAACCACGTTATCCGAAGAAGCACAAAAAGAAATTCTTGCCCTTCGAGAAGGAGTATCATTGGTACAAAACAAACTCTTGCGCACCCTTGAGCAAAAAGGACTAAAAGCTATGGAATCCAGCATAGGAAAGGCATTTGATGTAAACGAACAAGAATCTGTTACTAACATTCCTGCCCCTTCAGATGATATGCGTGGCAAAGTAATGGACGAATTAGAAAAAGGCTACTACCTTAATGAAAAAGTTCTTCGCTTTGCGAAAGTAGTAGTAGGAAGTTAAGTACAGCCTTAGAAGTACGTGCAAACAGCCCTCTACTCGTTTGTAAAGGGCTGTTTTGTTTTTTCATGACTATTCTATTTTTTTATTTACTTTTATTATAATGGAACAACAAACTGATTTAACACCTACCATTATTACCCGTTTGAGAGAGTTGCAAGATAAATACAGCCTCACAGGGCAAGATTTACTTTCCAATCTTGAAGGACTGCTACACGCCAACTACTTGCGCTATTGGGATTATATTCATTTGGACACACTTCTTAGCCTCCAAAACCCACGCACTGATTTTCCTGATGAGTTTATATTTATAGCTTATCATCAAATCACCGAGCTTTATTTCAAGCTTGCTTTGCGCGAGATGGAGCAGATAATGTCGCACGAAGACCTTACGGGTGCTTTTTTTATAAGTAGAATGACGCGCATCAATCGCTATTTCAAAAATCTTACCTATTCCTTCGACATCATGGTAGATGGCATGGAGTTAGAGCAGTTCAAACAATTTCGCATGGCATTGTTGCCTGCGAGTGGCTTTCAGTCGGCACAATTTCGTTTTATTGAAATTTGTAGCACCGACTTTGTCCGTTTGTTGAAAGCAAACTATCAAAATCCGCTTACTGAAAAAGGCGATATTAGCGAGATTTTCCCTTATATGTATTGGAAACAAGGCGCGACAGACGAGGCGAGTAGCAAAGAAACTATTACGTCTATTCATTTTCAAGAACGTTATAAAGACGATTTTATAGCCTTAGGCGAGAAACATCGTGATAACAATCTTTGGCAGACGTACCTCTCCTTGCCTGCCGACCAGCAAACGCCTGCCTTGCGCGAAGCCTTGCGTGAATATGACCAAATTATTAATATTGATTGGCGGTTATCACATTTTCGTTCTGCTGTGCGTTATTTGAAACGTGGTCAAGAAACGACTTCTGCTACAGGCGGTACAAATTGGCAGGAGTACTTGCCTCCCCGTTTTCAGCGTACGATTTTTTATCCTGAATTGTGGTCTGAACAAGAGAAACAAGAGTGGGGTAAGAAGTGGGCTATTCAAATGAGTAGCTAAATTAAATAGAACAACCATTTTAAAGCTACCAATAAACATGAAAATACGGTTTTTAGTGCTTTGTTTGTTTATTTCAACTTGCCTATCTGCACAAAACCTGCGACTCGGTGCGGAATGCACGGAGGTTTATTTACCTTTGCTTAAAAACAAACGAGTGGGTTTGGTAGTCAATCATACTGCCTTGGTAGGTACAACACATTTGGTTGATACCTTGCGTGCGCTACAGGTAAATATTGTTAAGATTTTTGCGCCAGAGCATGGTTTTCGCGGTAAGGCAGACGCAGGCGAGTATGTCCAAAACCAACAAGACAAGCAAACGGGCTTGCCTGTAGTGTCGTTATATGGGCAAAAAAACAAGAAGCCCACCACTGAGCAGTTGCAAGACGTGGACGTGCTTATTTTTGATATGCAAGATGTGGGTGCTAGGTTTTACACTTACATAAGTACCATGCACTATGTGATGGAGGCGTGTGCGGAACAGCAAAAAACACTTTTGATATTTGATAGACCAAACCCTAATGGTAGCTATGTAGATGGTAATATTCGCGAAGACCGCTTTAAGTCTTTTGTGGGTATGCACGCTATACCCATCGTGCATGGGCTAACGGTAGGCGAGCTTGCGTGTATGATAAATGGCGAAAAGTGGCTGGAAAAGAACTTAAAATGCCCACTAACTGTGATAGAAATGCAAAATTATACGCATGACCTTGCCTATAGCTTGCCTGTAAAACCGTCCCCCAACTTGCCTACCGACTTATCTATTCAATTATATCCTTCCCTTTGTTTGTTTGAAGGGACAAATATCAGTGTTGGTCGTGGCACTATGTTCCCTTTTCAAGTATTGGGTGCGCCAAACCAAGTTTATGGTACTTTCAGCTTTACACCACACACTATAGAAGGCATGTCAAAATCGCCAATGTATCAAGACCTTGCCTGCTATGGCATAGATTTGAGGACAGAGGAGTTCGCAGGCAAGTTCACGCTTAAGTATTTGATAGACTTTTACCAAAAAAGTTTAGATAAAGCTACTTTTTTCAATGGATACTTTGATACTATAGCGGGTTCAACTATTTTAAAACAACAAATTGTAGCAGGTGTGAGCGAGTCGCAAATCCGAGAAACTTGGCAAAAAGATTTAACGACTTACAAACTTATGCGTAAAAAATACTTGCTTTATACACCATAAAAAAATGGGTTATATAACTTTACATTTTGGGTGTATTATCAAAGAAAAACAAAGTTAATACGAGCGTGCTTTTTACGGTTGTCTATGCGGTTAGGCTTGACAATCCGTAAAAAAGACCGCTATGTATATGAAGCCTTACAAGATTAACATGGCATCTCCATAACTGAAGAATTGATACTTTTCTTTGATGGCTATTTCGTAAGCGTGCATTACCAAATCGTAACCACCAAATGTACAAGTTGTCATTAATAAGGTGGATTCGGGCAGGTGGAAATTGGTAATAAGAGCTGTAGGAATTTTGAACTCATAAGGGGCGAATATGAACCTGTCTGTCCATCCTTCTACGGGTTTTACATGACCTGCGGCAGAAACAGAGGATTCAAGTGCTTTGATGGAGGTAGTGCCGACTGCGCAAATCTGTTTTTTTGCATCAATGGCAATGTTTACACGGCTTGCCGTATCTTCAGGAATGGCATAGTTTTCCGAGTCTGCTTTGTGTTTAGTTAGGTCTTCGACATCAACCCTTCGGAACGTTCCCAGTCCTACGTGTAAAGTAATGCTACACAAATCAATGCCTTTAATTTGGAGTCTTTTCACTAATTGTTTGGTAAAGTGCAATCCGCCTGTTGGTGCAGCAACTGCGCCTATATGTTTGGCAAAGATAGTTTGAAAGCGTTCTCGGTCTTCAGGCTCGGTAGGTCTGAGGGCATGGATAGTTTTTGGGAGGGGCGTTTCACCAAGTTCGTCTAAGGTTTTGTAAAATTTATCATCATCATCAGTCAAGAAACGGATAGTGCGCCCACGCGAGGTGGTGTTATCAACCACTTCAGCCACAAGTTCGCCATCACCAAAGAACAACTTATTACCTACTCGAATTTTTCGAGCTGGCTCTACAAGTACATCCCAAAGATGTTGCTTCTTATCCAATTCGCGCAATAAAAAAACTTCAATTTTAGCACCCGTTTTTTCCTTGCTACCATACATACGCGCAGGAAATACTTTGGTATCATTTACTACCATTACATCACCATCATCAAAATAGTCAATAAGGTCTTTAAAAATCTTATGTTCTATGGTACCTGTCTTGCGATTGACCACCATCATACGCGCATCATCTCGGTTTTCAGAAGGGTGGAGGGCAATCAAACCGTCAGGCAAATTAAACTTAAATTCGGATAGTTTCATATTATATTGGAAATTCTCCCCAAATATAGCACATCGATACCCCCTTTGTCAAGTGTTTAGCAAAAAAACTTTTGCTTTTTATTACAAAAC
>JAYTNK010000311.1:0-5619 GCA_043748375.1 Cytophagales bacterium | reverse complement strand
AGGGGGATACTTTCACACAGAATGGGAGTTTATAGCCATCAAAAACCTAGCAGGCGAGATACTAGAAATACAAGGCATAGGACGCGACATCACAGAATTCAAACTCACCCAGCAAATATTAGAGGCAGAACGCAACCATTTCGAAACGATACTATGGGGCGGCATGCTCGGCACATGGGACTGGAATATACAGACAGGCAAGATAATCTTCAACGATAGATGGGCAAACATGTTGGGGTACACATTAGCCGAAGTAGATCTTGACATCAAAGGATGGGAAAATCTTATTCACCCTGATGACAAAGAAAACGTTATAAATGCACTCCATGAAACTATCATAGGCAATACCGCTTATTATAGTGTAGAACACCGTAAGATAACAAAAAGCAGCGAATGGAAATGGTTCTTAGCTACAGGCAAGGTGATAGAACGCGACAAGAAAGGAAACGCCTTGCGCATCGTAGGCATTCACCAAGATATTACAGAGAAGAAACGTGCTGAAGTGGCTGAAAAAATCAGCGAAGCACTGAATAAATCTGTTTTTGACACTATGCAAGAAGGTATAGTCGTGCAAGATATGACGAGTGCAATCGTCTCTTGCAACAAAAGCGCCGAAAAAATATTGGGGCTTACCTATGACCAAATGATGGGCAAAACTTTGATAGATAAAAGCTGGAGAGCTATCAAAGAAGATGGCACTCCTTTTCCTGGAGAAGAACACCCTGCCATGTACACTATCCGCACAGGCACGCCACAAAATAACATCATTATGGGTGTGCATAAACCCAACCATGAACTCGTATGGATATCTATCAATTCGCAACTCTTGTATCACCCTGATACCAAAGTGGCTTATGCGGTCTTTTGTATTTTTCATGATATTACCAATATCAAACGAGCCACTACAAAAATACAAGAAACCGAAGAAAAATATCGCAGAATTGTAGAAACACAAACCGATTTTGTATTACTTTCAAAACCTGACACCACCATCACCTATGTCAATGAAGCATTGATGAAAGCATTGGGTGTAACGAAAACGGAAATTATAGGGGCTAAATGGATTGATTTTGCTAACGCTCAGGATATCCAAAACATGGAAGAGAAAATAAAAAAACTTACCCCGCAAAACGCTAACTTCTTCATGGAAAATAGAGATGTACGGGCAGGCGGTCTAATAGGCTGGACACAATGGATAAATCAAGGCTTTTTTGATGAGGAAGGTACCCTCATACACATGCAATCAGTGGGACATGATGTTACAGAGGCAAGAATAGCCCAACAAGAAGTTACAGAACGCAACCAACAACTTGCTACCTCTGCCAAAGAACTACGTGCAAGTTTTGATGAACTTGTAATAGCCAATCAAAAAATTAGCGAACGCGAAGAATCGCTTAACCAAGCCCAAAGCATCGCTAAAATAGGTAGCTGGGAATTTGATTTGCAAACGTTTAACCTTACCTGGTCAAGAGAACACTACCGTATTTTTGAAATACCTCAAGAAACACTCCCAGAAAAACTTTATGAAGCCTACAGAAACAAAATCCATCCTGACGATATTCCTACATTAGACCAAGCAGTTCAAAATGCGATAGATAAAGGAGAGGGTTTTGTATATGGATACCGCATGATGCGCCAAGATAACAGCCTAAAATACATAATAAGTATAGGTGAAGTAGTCAAAGATACCCAAGGCAACCCCGCTCTTATGAGGGGAACTGTACAAGATATCACCAAGCGCAAACACATCGAAATGGCACTCAGCGCAGAAAAAAAACGCTTCAAAGATATAGTCGACTCCACAGATGGTATTGTATGGGAAATAGATTTTGCCACGCTCCAATTCACCTACGTGAGCCAAAAAGGGATAAGATTAACAGGCTATGAATTAGCCGAGTGGTATGCTCCCGATTTCTGGGTATCTCACTTACACCCTGATGATAAATTATGGGCGATTGATTTTTGCTTAAACGCCTCTAAGCAATTACTACCATGTGAATTTGAGTATCGCTTTTTGACCAAAGACGGGCGCATCATTTGGTTGCGCGACATCGTGTCGGTGGTAGTAGAAAAAGGTAAACCAATATTTTTGCGCGGTATTTTATTAGACATTACCACGCAAAAAGAAGCAGAAGCACATCTTTTAAAAACCAACGAACGCCTCACCCAATTAGAAAATTTTATAGACCTTACCACAGATGCTATCCAAGTAGCTGGCAAAAATGGCTATTTAGTGTATATAAACAAAATAGCGTCTGACAGATTAGGGATTCCACAAAGCCAAGCGCACCAATATAAAGTAGGTGATTTTGAGGTATTGTTTCATGAGAATGAGGAGGCATGGCAAAAGCACTTGCACGAACTCAAACAAACCTCCCACATGAATGTAGAAGGCATTAACTTGAACCAAAAAACAGGACTTCACTTCCCTGTAGAAGTAACAGCAAGGCATATCATGATGCAAGGAAAAGACTATGTCATAGCTGTTTCGCGCGACATCACTGAACGCAAAGAAGCTGAAAAACAACGTACTGAATTATTAAACCGATTTGAGAAAATTAGTCAAAACTTACCTGGTTTCTTTTATCAATACTGCCTACAAGCGGATGGTACTTCTTACTTCCCGTATGCCAGTGCAGGCATAGAAAGGCTTTTTCATCTACCCCTAGAAAAACTAATGCAAGATGCTTCGCCTATTTTTACGCTCATGCATCCTGATGACCTCGCGTATTTCAGAAAATCTATTATAGAATCCGCTGAAAATTTAACGGTATGGAAGCAAGAATGGCGCATGGTGTACGAAAACAAAACTACTTGGCTCGGCGGAAGTTCTACCCCTCAAAGATTTGAAAACGGAGATGTTGTTTGGTATGGATATGTCAGCGATGTCCAAGCACAAAAAGAAATGGAGGCTGAACTATATAAGCTATCCTTGGTAGCTAAAAACACCTATAACGGCGTGATGATAACAGATACTTCATACAAAATAGTATGGGTAAATGATGCGTTTACAGAGATTACAGGCTATGTATTGACAGATGTGGCAGGCAAGACTCCACGTATATTCCAATTCGAAGGCACAAACCAAGCAACCACACAATATATAAATGAAAAATTGAGCAAATCCGAACCCGTCTATTGTGAATTGCTCAATAAAGGGAAACACGGAAAAATTTATTGGTTAGAGATGGAAATTCAGCCTTTATTTGATGATAAACAACAATTAACAGGCTTCATGGCACTCCAAACAGATATTACCCAGCGAAAAGAAGCACAAGGAAAAATAGATACCCAAAATAAAGCCCTCCGTGACATCGCCTTCTTCCAATCACATATCTTGAGGCGACCTGTAGCCAATGTGATGGGCTTGTGTAACCTACTCGAAATGGCAAAAGAAGAAGGAAATATAACCCTCATTTATGAATATTTAGGGCTTTTAAACATCTCTATACACGAAACAGACGAGGCTATTCATCAAATTGTAGCCGCCGCCAATGAAATAGAGGATTAGCATTTGCAGGCTTTTCAATACCCATTTATGTCAGTAGTTTTGAAAACATAGCCTGCCTTGCCTGCCCATATACGCACAACGCCCGCTTCGCGTTTGTCAGGCGTACGATTGTATTTGCCTTTTACTTGATGAATAACATGGCCACGCAACTCAATAGTAAGCAAAGGCAAGGTCATTTCTTCATATACCATGCGTACAGCCCATATTCGACAACTGCCATTATAACAGCTTCTATCGTATCCACGCACACAATGCCCTAAAGCATTGCTTTCGGCATGGAGCAAATCAGAAGATAATAACTCCTCAAATTTGTAAAAAACCTTGTCATACAACAACGTGCTATTATCTGTGTTGCCACGAAGCCACACGAGCTTTTCGCTATATGCATAATGACTTACACGCCTAAAGATTTGATGCCACTCTTCGCTTTGGCGCAACAAAGAGGCAGGCGTTCTCCCCTTCATAGTAAAAGAGTCCCTCTGCTCCTGCCAAGTGTGCAATAAAAAATCGCACACTTCTCTCAAGTTTTGCCTAAACACCTCGTGCGAAGCATGGCTATAGGTTGCCACCCAACTCAAAAACATATCTGCAAAGACAGAACCACGCTCCGTTAGCTCAAAATTACGGATAACTCCCTGTAAACTCGCTATCCAAGCCGACTCAGTGATGCCTTTAGCCAACATCTTAGCCTCGAATACCAACTCTTTCAAACAAGTATAAGCGTGCGTGATTTGCAAAAAGTAATGCGCTTCCTTTTTATTCAATATAAAAAAGCCATCTATTGAAAAAGTTGATGGATTATTTCCCTCCAATAAATGCTTGAAGAACGCATACTCATGTGCGCCAATTTCACTATTTATATTAAAGAAAAAGTTTATAATAACAGGCGAAAGACTGTATTTTGCAAAAAAGTACGCATTACAATTTTGCACCATCGCTTCCTCGTGGCTCGCGGCGCGGTAGGCAGGCAAGATGCCGAAATACTTCAGCTTCATGGCGCGACCCAATTCGCACAAAACAG
Source organism: Cytophagales bacterium (assembly GCA_043748375.1). Lineage (GTDB taxonomy): Bacteria > Bacteroidota > Bacteroidia > Cytophagales > Microscillaceae > RDXI01. The sequence goes on along the minus strand of JAYTNK010000311.1, from coordinate 1,087 downwards.
AATCCTCATGGTCTTTTGAGGCAATTACCCGTAAATCTTGAGTAAGTGCTTCTTTCTGCTCAAGCGTTTTCCACCATTCACACGCCAAAGACGAATAAATATTCATGTTATTTGTAAAAACATGGTTCATATTCCAATAATTACGCACCCAAATTTGCGCCAAAATTAAGCGTACATCTTCGGGAAACTTGCCTACGAAGGCAAGCATATCGCTTATTTCCCATGTTTGAGCAATCGGCATTTCGGTAGCCCGCACCAAACCAAATGTGTAGGCATACAAAGAGTTCTTTATATAACTTTTAATACCAATTAAGTACATACACTTGTCCCAAAAATCACCTACTGCTTTTTGTTGGGTAGGCAAGAAGCCAAATACGCTCAAGAAGTTGCGTAAAAACCAATCCAACTCCTCGTCTTGATAAGTGGCAAGAAACGTATCCAATTGCTCACACGTAATACCAATACGCAAAAAAGCCTGTAAATGCTTTTCAACATACACCAAATTACGATGAAAGACACGCGCTGTGTAATGCTTAGCCGTACCCAATACGTACACATAGTCCTGCACACTGTCTAAAGCATAACTTATGCCTTTTACAAGTTGCAAATACTCCCATGTGAGTTGGATGTCTTCGGTAGGCAAGTGTGCAAAAATTTGCTGCCACGCCTTAGCTGTTTGGGGAACAGCACGCAACTCGTGAAAAATAAGCACCAGCAATTCGCCAAGACTTGTATGTACTTGGCATTTCCACGCCTTGTTTTTCCCTACGGCTGTTATGACGCTATTCATAGCAGAGCTAGTAGTAAGAGGCTGCAGAGCGCGCCATTTTGCAAAAAGCATAGCCACAGCTTCTGTAAAATGCCAAGGGAAAGCGGGTATTTCCGCTAATTTATCGAGAAAAGAAAGAAAAGGTTTTTCCTCTTTCTTGTTACAAGAAGAGAGAAATTCTGCTACTACACCGCGTGTAGCATCGCAAACCCGTTTATTTTGGAGGTTTGCCCAAGTAATAGATTGCATATACCAAAGAAAGTTCGTGTGTGAACTTCTATGGCTGTGGACGTGCAGTAGGAAAAAGGTAATGACACA
>JAYTNK010000310.1:0-2880 GCA_043748375.1 Cytophagales bacterium | reverse complement strand
GGGGGGATATCGCCTTTATACGCCTATCCCAACCTCATCATTGAAATAAAAAAAATTTTTTTGTAACAAAACCACTTAAGCATAGTAACCTTAGATAAATAAACCTTTACTTGCCTACGTTTTATGAAAAAGTTGCTCCTACTCTTGGCTTGCCTATATGCGCCATACGCATTTGCCCAAAAAGAACCCATCGATAAAACGCTTTCCCCTTACTTTTGGGTGAAAAGCAAAAACTCCAAAGTTGACCAAATGCCGCTCAAACATACAGAGGCGAATGTAAACATTGCAGGCACAATAGCCGATGTACGTATTACACAAATCTACAAAAATGAAGGTAAAGAGGCACTGGAAGCCGTTTATTTGTTTCCTGGCTCCACACGCGCCGCAGTATATGGCATGACAATGACCATAGGTTCGCGCAAATTGATTGCCAAAATAGAAGAAAAAAACAAAGCTCGCGCTCAATACGAAACCGCGAAAGAAGAGGGTAAAACTGCTTCTTTGTTGGAGCAAATTAACCCCAACGTTTTTCAAATGAACGTGGCAAATATTCTACCCAATGATGAAATCAAGGTCGAATTGCGTTATACCGAAATGCTCGAACCCACCGAAGGCGTGTATGAATTTGCCTATCCAACTGTTGTGGGTCCTCGCTATTCTGAAACACCTGCTAATCCCGTAGCTGCCAACAGCGAAAAATGGGTGGAAAATCCTTATACAAAAGAAGGAAAAGAACCACTTTATACCTTTGATTTTAAAGCTGTACTCAACGCAGGCTTGCCTATTCAAGAAATAACTTGCCTATCGCATAAGACAGATATTCAATACGCAGGCAAGAATTTAGCTAAAATAGACTTAGCCAAAAAAGAAAAAGAAGGCGGAAATCGTGATGTAATTGTACGTTATCGCCTCGCAGGAGGACAAGTAGAAACGGGTATGATGCTTTACGAAGGCGAAAATGCGACTGCGAGTGCCGAAGAAGGACTTTATAATGCCCAGTCAGAAAAGTTTTTTATGGTCATGATGCAACCTCCCAAAGCACCCACCGATAACCAAATTCCGCCTCGTGAATATGTATTTATAGTAGATGTGTCAGGCTCTATGCATGGCTTTCCGCTCACAGTTACTAAAGTGCTTTTGAAAAACTTGATAGGCAAATTGCGCCCTACTGACCGCTTTAATGTGATGCTATTCGAAAGTAATAATCAAATGATGGGTCCCGAATCGATGCCTGCTACCCAAGCTAATATAGACAAAGCCATAGATGTAATCAATCAACAACGTGGAAGCGGTGGCACACGCCTCTTGCCTGCCCTCCAAAACGCCATGGGGTTCAAAGAAAGTGCAGGCTTTTCGCGTAGCTTTGTAGTGGTAACAGACGGCTATGTAACCGTAGAAAAAGAAGCCTTTGAATTGATACGCAGTAAATTGAATGAGGCAAATTTATTCGCCTTTGGCATAGGAAGCTCAGTAAACCGCTATTTGATTGAAGGCATGGCACACGTAGGACAAGGCGAACCGTTCTTTGTCTATAATGAAAATGAGGCAGACAAGATTGCCCAAAAATTCCAAAAATATATCGAACACCCTGTCCTTACGCGTATCCATATCAAATATGACGGCTTTGAGGCTTACGATATAGAGCCTATGACTGTGCCTGATGTTTTCGCAGAAAGACCTATTCTCATTTATGGCAAATATAAAGGCAACGCCAAAGGAACTATCACGCTTACAGGTATTTCAGGCAATCAACCTTACACCAAAACCTTTAATGTCAGCGAAGCCAATAATCAAAATACGCAAGCAATTCGCTACCTTTGGGCAAGAAATAAAATACGCCAACTGTATGACTTTAACCGCTTGTATGCCAGCCAAGAACAAGTGAAAACCATTACAGATTTGGGCTTGCGCTACAATCTTTTAACAGAATATACCTCTTTTATAGCCATCGACAACGAAGTACGCAACAATACAGGCAAGCTCGAAACCATTAAACAACCTTTGCCCTTGCCTGAAGGTGTAACTAACCACGCCATAGGCAATACTAGAGGTGGGCAACTTGGCTCAACAAACGCACCTATGAGAGGCGGGGAACTTCGCACAGCCAAAGCACCTATGAAAAGTGCAGACCATACACGCGAAAAAGGAAAGAAAATGCACGCGCCTTCGAATAAAGATGTGCCTGCTGATATGCCAAAAGTAGAAGAGCTAAAAAGTAAAAAAATATCTGTAGAAACTAAGGAGGAGGCAAAACCTAAAGAGAGGCAAAAAGAAATAGCTAAGATAGAAATAGAAGATATTAAGCTAACAAAAAAAGATGGAATAGTAGAAGAAATTACCTTAGAAACACCTCTAAGAGATAGCCTCCAAGTTTATACTGTCGTGCAACAACAACCTGAATTTATAGGAGGAAACAAAGCCTTGAACGAATTTCTCAAAGCTAATTTGAAATATCCAAAAGATGGTTTAGAAATGGTAGGCAAGGTCTTTGTGAGTTTTATTGTAGGCAGAGATGGTAAATTACGCGATATTAAAATCCTCAGAGGCTTGAGCAAAGCGCATGATGAGGAAGCCCTGCGCTTAGTAACTTTGATGCAGGGTATGTGGCAGGCAGGCAAGCAAAATGGCAATGCTGTAGCAGTATCTTTCCACTTGCCAATCATTTTTGAATCGAAATAAACACAAGTATTGCTAAACTTTATCACAAAAATACCGCTCTTTGGGCGGTATTTTTGTTAATGGGGTTGTTTAGTTGGATTTTTCGGTAGTAAAAAATGTGTGTTTTGGCGTGAAATGAGGCAGATTTTGCAGTCGTAGCAGGTCGCTACAACGAAAAATCTAACGAAATTACAATCCAAAAGACGTTTTTTAACAACAGAT
>JAYTNK010000309.1:0-9748 GCA_043748375.1 Cytophagales bacterium | reverse complement strand
TTTTTGTACACCGCAATATTGCCAATATGGTCGTACATACCGATGTAAATATGTTGAGCGTCTTGCAATATGCTGTGCAGGTTTTAGAAGTTCCTCATGTAATCGTGTGTGGGCATTATGGGTGTGGTGGGGTAAAGGCGGCTACGACACGCAAACATATTGGTATTGTAAATAAATGGTTGCGCAATATCAAGGATATTTATCGCCTACACGAAGACGAACTTGAGGCGATACAAGATGATGAAGCAAGGGTGAATCGCCTCGCTGAACTTAACGTAGAAGAGCAGATTATGAATCTTGCCAAGACTTCTATCATTCAACAAAGTTGGAAACAACACCAACGCCCAACCCTACACGGTTGGATATATGATATGGATACGGGTTTGATTAAAGAAATTATAAACATGGATTACAATACACAACTTGACTCTATTTTTATGATTGATTTTGATTAAAATAAGACTTCTTTTATTACAATAAAAACGCCCATTGCCAACACAAACCAGCCAAAAACTGTTTTGAGTTTGGCATTTGAGAGGTATTGCGCTAAATTATTGCCTACTACCACCCCAAATAAAGCAAGCCCACTAAATAATAAAAGAAAGCTCCAATTGATGGTTTGGGCTTTTTGAAAATCGCTAACAAACCCTATCGTAGAGTTGGTAGCAATCACCAACAAAGACGTACCAATAGCCATTTTCATCTCCAAGCCTACCAATAATACAAAGGAAGGCACTATCAAAAAACCACCGCCTGCACCCACTAACCCCGTTAAAATGCCTACTAAAACGCCCCGCAAGGCTACCTTGCCTACGTCCAAGCGTGCAACAATAGGCTTGTCATGGGTAGGCGAGTTTATCATCGAACGAGCCGAAGCCAACATGAGCGCGGCAAAAAACAGCATCAGTCCTTTGTCGTTTCGCAAAATAAAATAAGGCGTATGCAACCAAACTTCAGGCAATAGTGGTAGTAAATAAGTGCGCGTAGCATATACAGTAACCATTGAAGGAAAGAAAAATAATAACGCAACTCTTGCGTTTACTTGCCCTATCCACCCCTTTTGTAAAGTGCCTAACCAAGCAGTTATACCTACTACAAACAGCGAATAGCGCATTGCCTCTGTCGGCTTAATATCGACTATATACACCAACACAGGTACTGTGAGAATAGAACCGCCGCCGCCTATCAATCCAAGCGAAATACCAATAAATATAGCTAAAAAATAGGAGAGTGTCATAAAGCACAAATATAGGCTTATTTTGGTGTTTTTCTTGTTTTCGAATAAAAAAAAAGTATCTTTGCCCCATGAAGATACAAACGTATATCATAGACGCTTTTACCAATACACCCTTTAAAGGAAATCCTGCGGCTGTCTGCCTATTAGAACGCCCCATACCCGAAGAAACTATGCAGTCCATTGGGAGTGAAATGAACTTGTCCGAAACTGCTTTTATTTGGCAGGCAGGCAAGGACAATAAAATATTCAATATTAGGTATTTTACACCAAAAGCAGAAATTCCTTTTTGTGGACATGCTACCCTTGCCTCTGCAAAACTATTGCAAGATATGTATGCCTTCCGCGAATTGCAGTTTATTACACATCATGACCTTGCCATTGCGGTAGTGCTTGAAGGCAAGAAAATAAAAATGCAGTTTCCCAACTACCAACAAACGCCATATACAGTAAGCGAAACGCTTTGTAAAGGTTTAGGCATCGCAAGTTATGCCTATGCAGGTTACAACGCCGATTTAGCTATGGTTGTGATAGAAGTGTCTGATATTGAAATAGTTAAAAACCTACGCCCAGACTTTAGCCTGCTTTTGCAAGACCAAAGTGGCGTGAAGGAAGTGGTTGTAACGGCTTCGGCACTTGCCTCCCCGTATGATTTTATGTCGCGTTGTTTTTGCCCTTGGCTCGGAATTAACGAAGACCCCGTAACAGGAGCGGCACACGCTGTTTTAGCGCGATATTGGCAGGCAAGATTGCAAAAAAGCACGCTTCTTGCCTACCAAGCCTCTCAACGAGGCGGTAGCATGGCTATTGAAATTTTGAGTGAAGCGCATATTTTAGTAACAGGCGAGGCGGTTATTGTCTTGCGAGGCGAGCTTGATATGCCATAGCTTGCCTGCCTATGCACTCATGAGGGTGTCTCTACGGCGCATCTTGCCTGCAGGTATGCCAAACATCATCTTAAATCTTCGGCAAAAATAAGCGGTGTCTTTGTAGCCTACGTCTGAACCAATATCGCGAATGCTACGCTTTGAGGTGCGCAACAACATAACAGCGCGCTCCATACGTTGATATTCTATGTAGTCTTGCGGATTGATACCTGTCAGAAGTTTGAAATATTGCCCCACATAATCCTCTGAAACATTAGCGACATTGGCAAGGACTTTATTCGAAAGGTCGTTGCCAAGTTGCTCGCGTATATAATTGAAAATGTCAATCAAGCGCGGGTCTTTGAAGTAGGTACTATTGGTCGCAAGTTGCTCCACAAACATATTTTCGCGCAAAATATAGCGGACAAGCTCCACTACAATCTGCTCGGTTTTGATTTTTAGCATGCGATTTCTGCCATTCAAGTCAGTTATATTCTCTGAAATAACTTCTCGCATGAGTCGCGCTATAGTATGTTGCCCACTGATAATAAAAGGGGGGATATCCAAAGAGTTGAAGAAGCTGATAGAATCAAAAACTTTTGCTTCAAAGCCAATATAACTGAAAGAATTTTCCAAACGCCCTATTTGCTCCACGTCTTGAATAGCCTCGAAGTAACGTTCTCGATGTGTAATGTATTCTTCGTTATCAATAATGCGTGTGGGGTTTGTGCCAAAACTGATATGGGTAAGTTTTCCGCTTGGCACAAACAAAATATCGCCACGCTCTAAGGGTGTTAAATCATCACCAAATTCTATCTCACCCTCATGTAGCAAGAAGATGTAATTGTCAGTGTCATAGTGGTTTGTTAAGGTTGCGGCTTGTATAATTCTAATATGCTTGCCTTTTACAAATTTCACATTAAGGGACTCAATGATTTTATTATAGTCTTCCATTAGGAAATAGTTTTTATATTTTTTTGATACAATAACCGTTTTCTGTTATGTTACGTAATTGTTAATTGTACTTATCAAATACAGCTAAAAACAGAAAGCGTACACAAAGGTACGCTTTCTATTTGACAATTCCAAATCTTTATAAAAAAAAATATAATTATTTCAAGATTTCACGTGCTATCACGATTCTTTGTATCTCGGAAGTGCCTTCGTAAATCTGTGTGATTTTGGCATCTCGCATCAAGCGTTCGACATGAAATTCGCGTACATAGCCATAACCACCATGTACTTGTACTGCCTCTATAGTAGTATCCATAGCGACTTGCGAGGCAAATAGTTTGGCTTGGGCGGCTTCATTGGTATAATCTAAACCTGCGTCTTTTACTTTGGCAGCGTGTATAGTAAGCAATCTTGCAGCGTTGATATTGGTGAGCATATCAGCGAGTTTGAACTGTATAGCTTGGTGTTCGCAGATAGCTTTGCCAAACGATTTACGCTCTTTCGAGTATTTCACAGAAAGTTCATAGCTACCCGATGCAATGCCAAGTGCCTGCCCTGCGATACCAATACGTCCTCCGTTCAGCGTTTGCATAGCGAATTTGAAGCCAAAGCCTTCTACGCCTATGCGGTTTTCTTTAGGTACTTTTACATTGGTAAACATCAAAGAATGTGTATCAGAGCTGCGGATACCCAGTTTTTCTTCCTTCTTACCTATGGCAAAACCTTCCTGCCCCTTTTCTACTATTAGGCAGTTAATACCTTTGTGTTTAAGTTCAGGGTGTGTTTGCGCCATCACAAGATAAACAGAAGCAGTGCCGCCATTGGTTATCCAGTTTTTCACGCCATTGAGGAGGTAATGATCGCCACAATCTTCCGCCGTTGTTTTTTGTGAGGTAGCATCAGAGCCCGCTTCGGGTTCGGAGAGGCAGAACGCGCCTATAATTTCGCCTTTAGCTAAAGGCACAAGGTACTTGCGTTTTTGTTCTTCTGAGCCGTATTTCTCCAAGCCCCAACAAACCAAAGAGTTATTCACAGACATAATAACAGCGGCTGATGCGTCTATTTTGGCTATTTCTTCGAGGGCAAGCACATAGCAAGTAGTATCCATACCGCCACCGCCATATTCAGGACTAACCATCATGCCAAGAAAGCCGAGTTCGCCCATCATTTTCACTTGTTCGGTAGGAAATTGTTCATGTTTGTCGCGCTCTATTACGCCCGCCCATAATTCACGTTGTGCAAATTCGCGAGCGGCATTGCGTACTTCGCGTTGTTCTTCTGTTAAAAAATCAGACATTTTGATTGGGGAAAATGGTAAATATGAGGCAAAAGTAAAGCATTTTTTTGGTTTTGACAATTTTTGATAATTTCTGCCCTGCTATGTTTTATGGGTAGGCAAGCTGTCTTTATCGTAGATTGTCTTGGAACAACATTTCGTATCCTCACCAAATAATTTTACATTTTTTATACGAATTTTTAATGTTTGTTTGTATATAGTACTTTCAAAAATAGGGCGTTTCCAAATAGTAGGAAGCGTTAAATTTGGTTATTGATATGCAAATAAATGAGCACAAGTGCTTACAATACTTTTAATTTAGCAAAACTCAATAAAAGTGTTTTCTCGCCTGCTTCGTCAAAAGCGATTTGTGCTTTGCGGTCGCCACTAATGTTTTCTACTTTTTTGACAGTGCCTACGCCAAACTTGCTATGCTCTACTCTTGCCCCTTCTACAATTAAAGTGGCAGGACTCGGCGTAAAATTAGTGTCTGTAGGTTTATTGGTACTATTTATTTTAGTATAATTGTTTGTTGTACGCGTTTGACCACCTACCAAACTACGCAAAGTAGAAAATGAACCCTCTATATTTTTAGACTTTTCATTGTTTTTTTGAAGAAATTGCGGGTTTATTTCGCCTATAAAACGGCTTAGCTCATAATTTTGCAATCTACCAAAAAAGTAACGTGTGGTAGCATAGGTAAGCACTAAATTTTGTTTGGCACGCGTAATAGCCACATAAAATAGTCGCCTCTCCTCCTCTAAATCTTTGCTACTACCCATCATCATAGGCGAGGGAAATAAATTCTCTTCCATACCCACTACAAATACAAAGGGGAATTCGAGTCCTTTTGAACCATGCACAGTCATGAGCGTAACTTTGTCGTTATCGCTATCGTCATCATCATCAGCATTGGTAAGCAAAGAAATCTCTTGCAGGAAAGTAGGCAAGCTAACATCTTCATTATCAGCATTATCTACAAAGGCTTTCATACCATTGAGAAGCTCTTGTACGTTTTCATAACGCGATAACCCTTCAATACTTTTGTCTTCGTATAATTCCTTGAGTAGCCCCGATTTTTGGGCAATGTCGACAGCTGTTTGATGGGCATCTTTGGTGAGTGCCGATTGAGCAAACGCCTTTATTAAATCTGCAAACGTTTCTATGGTGTTGCTGGTTCGCCCTTGCATATAATTTTTAATGTTTGCTATCGTTTCCCACAAGGTTATGTTGTGGTGTTCAGCAAGTTCGCGAAGTTTATCAACTGTAGTATCGCCAATGCCTCTTTTAGGCAAGTTGATGATGCGCTTGAGTGCTTCTTCATCGCTATGATTTACCGTAAATCGCAAATAGGCTATTAAATCCTTTACTTCTTTACGTTGGTAGAATGAAAGTCCCCCAATAATTCGATATTTTATATTTTTTTTGCGTAGCGACTCCTCCAATCCACGCGATTGGGCGTTGGTTCGATATAAGACAGCAAAGTCGCGGTTTCGCAGGCTTTGATTCATTTTCTCTTCAAATATTTTGTCGCCTACCCAGCGCGCTTCTTCTGTATCCGAATTAGTTTTAATAAGTTGTACGGGAGCACCTGGCACATTGTCTGTCCAAACATTTTTGTCTAATTGATTTTTATTTTTAGAGATAAGGGAGTTTGCCGCATTCACAATATTGCTGGAAGAGCGGTAATTTTGTTCAAGTCGAATAACCCTTGTATTGGCATAATCGCGTTGATAGTTCAAAATATTCTCAATATCTGCCCCTCTAAAAGCATAAATACTTTGCGCGTCATCGCCCACTACGCAAATGTTTTTGTGAAGGTCAGCCAACTGTTTTACAATTAAATATTGTGAAATATTGGTATCTTGAAACTCATCTATCAAAATATACTTAAACTTATCTTGATACTTGGCGCGTACTTCTGGGAAATCACGCAATAAAATATTGGTATTAAATAACAAGTCATCAAAATCCATCGCATTTGCTTTATACGCTCTGCGTTGGTATAGTTCATAGAGCTTGCCTACTTCGGGGCGTTGTGCGGCGCGGTCATCTTCATAATAAGTAGGATTGGCGGCATATTCTTTATAGGATACGAGTCGGTTTTTCATCAAAGAAATGCGCCCCAAGACTGCTGCTGGTTTGTATAATTTTTCGTCGAGGTTACGTTCTTTGATAAGTGTTTTTAAGAGATTGCGCGAGTCTTCAGTATCATAAATAGAAAAGCTAGAAGTATAGTTTAATCTGTCAGCTTCAAAACGTAATATACGCGCAAAAATGGAGTGAAATGTACCCATCCAAAGGCTTTTCGCGTCATTGCCTGCGATGTCTTGTATGCGGTGTCGCATCTCGCCTGCCGCCTTATTGGTAAAAGTAAGTGCCAGAATATTATGTGCCTGCACGCCTTGTTGCATCATGTGGGCTATGCGGTTGGTTAGTACACGCGTTTTGCCTGAGCCTGCGCCTGCAATAATCATGAGTGGTCCTTCAGTATGTAATACTGCTTCACGTTGGGGTTCGTTCAAGCCTGCCAAGTAATCCATTCGCTCTTGTTTGTTTTTTTGGCAAAGATACGACAAAAATAGCGTAACTTCAAAAAAAAAAGCCTGTAAAAAAATACTTTGTGGCTTAAAATTCCTTTGTTTCATTTTTTTTATAGATATTTGCCTACTTGGTTTAGTTATTGCAATTTAGCTACAATATGGATATCATTCGTTACTTTCGCGAGTTTTTTAAGAACTTAAATTTGTTTTTTAAGTTCCAAATAGCCCTATTCTTTGTATCCACCATGACACTTTCCATTATGGGGTATTTTGGTTATACGGAAGGCAAGGAATTGTTAAAAAAGAAGGCGTTTGAGTTGCTGGAAAGCACTACAAAAAACAAACGCAAATCAATAGAAAGTTATTTTCAGACGCTTAAAAGCCAAATAAGTACACTTTCTGATAATCCAAGCACTTCAGATGCGTTGAATGAGTTTTATGATGGCTTCATGACGCATGATGCCTTGCCTTCAGATATATACAAAAAAACGCTGGGCAGGTATTATGACCAACAAGTCTTAGACCTTTTGCGATTCAATGCCCTTCAAAAAGAATGGCCAGAAAACTATATACCTGCCAAGCCGCAAGCCCAAGCCTTGCAATATAAATATATAGTTAATAATGCCAAACCGTTGAATTACAAGCACTTATTAGAAAGCTCGCCTGACTTTCCGCAACGTTATGATGAAGTGCATAAGAAATATCACAAGGCATTTATGAAAATGCGTGACGAGTTTGAACTGAATGATATTTTGCTGATAGACAGAAAAGGCAATGTAGTGTATTCGGTAGGCAAGCACATTGATTTTGGACAAAATATGCTAACAAGTCCTTTGCGACATGGCGGGGCGGGTGCATTATTTCAAAGATTGATACAATCACATGAGGAAAAGACCGTCATTTTTAGAGATTACGAACATTATATTCCTAATTATTATATTCCATCTTGTTTTGTGGGTACGCCTATCTATGCAGACAATCCGCGTAAGGACGATGGCAAGGAGAAAATTGGTGCTATTATCTTTCAACTTTCCAATACTAAACTTACTAACCTGCTTACCAATAACATGGACTGGCAAGGCGAAAGTTTAGGAGAATCAGGCGAGATAGCCCTTGTAGGTCCCGAATTTAAACTTCGCAATAATACACGCCGCTTTTTGGAAGACCCTACGTTTTATCAAAACGCACTCTTGGCAAACAAACGTGATACTGCATTGGTAGAGCGCATAAAACGTCAAAAAACAACTATCTTGTATCGTGAATACAAAACGCAGGCAAGCATGAACGCCCTAAATTGGAAATTTGGAAAAGATTATCAAGTTGATTTTTTGGGAAGTGCAGTATTAGATGTGTACTCGCCCATAGATATTCTTGGGGTGCGATGGGCAATGATAACTGAAATGGACGGCTCTGAAGTATTTAAATCGGCTGATGAGTTTCGAGCCAATTTATTATTGATTTCAATTATTTTATTTGTATTGGTTACTATCTTAGGCGCGTATTTGGCACGAAGCCTCTCAAACCCCATGCGTAAAATACAAAAAGAAATTACGATGCTCTCAGAAGGAGTGTTCCCCAAAATATCTACACGCGTTTACAATGATGAATTAGGCAAAATAGATGAAGCGCTGAATGTATTGATTAGCAATATGCGCGAGGTAGCAAAATTTGCAGAAGACATAGGGAATGGTAATTTTGATTCGCCCTTCCAAGCTAAAAATGGAGAAGATGTGCTTAGTAACTCGTTGGTGGTTATGCGTGATAGCTTGAAAAAACTATCAATAGAAGACCATGCTCGTAGCTGGGTAAATACAGGTACAGCTATGTTTGCAAATATTTTACGTGAGAATAGTGATAACATTCAACACGTGGCTGATGCCTCTATAGCGGGGCTGGTGAAGTATTTGAATGCAAATCAAGGCGTATTTTTTTACTACAATGATAACAAAAAAGTGTTGGAGGCGTTGGGTACTTATGCGTATGACAAACAGCGGTTTTGGAAAAAAACTATAGAGGCAGGCGAGGGCTTGGCAGGGCAGGTGTATTTGGAAGGTAGCACTGTTTATTTGACAGAAGTACCCGAAACATATTCTAAAATCATTTCTGGATTAGGTCATGCACGCCCAACTTGTGTATTGGTAATTCCCATTAAAGCGAATGATAAAATATATGGCGTAGTAGAAATTGCCTCGTTTGAGTTATTCGACCAGCTCAAAGTCAAATTTGCGCAAGATGTTTGCGAGAATATAGCCGTTACGTTAGGGCGAATCAATACCGCAGAAGAAACGCGCAAATTGCTTGATGAGTCTCAAAAAGTTACCATAAAATTGCTTCGCCAAGAAGAGGAAATGCGCCAAAATTTTGAAGAGTTGATGGCTACTCAAGATGAAACGCGTCAACGACAAGAGAAATTAGATAGTTTGTTGTATGGACAAACGCAAACGGAACTTACAGATCGCATCTTGCAGTCATTGGATAAAGATGAGCATGGGCTATCGCCAGAAGAACGAGTAAAAGATGCCATAGTGCGACAAAAAGCACTCCTTGACCGCGCCTACGAAATAAATAAGGAGAAGGAGCAAGGGATTAGAAATAAAATATCAAAATAAACTCACAAAATAAAATTATGTATTATTGGGTTAGTTCGACCATTATTTGTTGTATTACTTTCAATTTTCTGCTTGCCTGCTCTGGCAATAGCCATAAAGACCGTATGATTCGCTTTTTTGTCAAAGGAAATGAAGCCACGCAAAAAGAACGTTATGAAGACGCTATGCGTTATTATAAGCAAGGTATTGGTTTTGACTCTTCGTTTGCCGATATTTTTAATAATAGAGGCGTACTTTTTTTTCAACAAGGCGATAACCAAAATGCC